>NZ_VDFO01000026.1:0-42934 GCF_009600995.1 Companilactobacillus halodurans
ATATTTTTTCATAGCTTGTACAATAGGCAACCCATTATTAACATCTGTTATACAAGCCAATTTAATATCTTTTGAAAACAAAGAAAACCCTCCCGTTGGATTACTCCAACTAGGAGGGTTCACTTCAGACTCATATTTGAGCCTCTTTTTTGTTTCCATGAATAACTAATTTTCTCAAATAATGAGGAAAAATAATTTGTTCAAAAATGATAATTTAATTAATAAAATATGTGATACGATTCGTATGATAATAAATGGATATTAATATCGGAATGTTTGCCGACTTATTATATTTATATTGGGGATAATTTATGATGAGAAAATATGAGTTTATTAAACGATTATTAACCATCGCCTTTATCACGATGATGGTATTTTTATTTAGTGTGGTCAGTGTTGCTCATGCTGCCACAACACCGGATTCGTATAGCAATGCCGATGATGATATTACCTGGAATTCGACAAGTGGTTCTTATTCGTCAATTCAATTGGTTAATATTGGTACTAATATGGATTTAGGTTATACTTTTGGACTAGCGCAAGATACAAGCGGGAATGTTTTTAGCATGGATTCAGATAATCCCTTAGTTAAGACTAATAATGATAATACAGTTACTAACGATTCTGTAGTTAATGGTACTAATAATTTATATCGTTCTAAAATGAATATATTTTTAAGAGATAATAAAAAGTATATTAGTTCAGTCTTTCAATCTGGATACGCAACAGCAACAACTAATACTCAAAATGTTTCACTGACCTCTCCAGATTTCTTAATTGTTCCAACAACGATGCCCTCATCTGTTACTACAAAAAATTATGCGTTACTTGCAAATATGACTAATAAAAAAATCTATACTGGAAAAGATAAAAATGGACATCTAGCACTAAAAATTGTCGGTGATTTCAAACGTGGTACTGGTACCGGAAGTAATGATTTTGATTTACAAGCGGAAATTTTATTAAGAGCTTCACCTTCAAATTCAGCCGATGTTCAAAGAGAGCTGTTTCTCAGGAACAATTCAACCAGAACTCAAAACTTCCAATTTCTTTTTGGTGAAGATACTAAATTGGGTGATGATGATTCAGTTTTTATTAAGGATTTAGGTACTCAAAATGGTCTTTATATTGAAAATTCTCAAACTGATTCTGATGGTGTTATCCATAATTATAAGTTAATAGTTACAAACCAAACAGTAGATGGATTTGATCAATATGCTGGCCAGGCTTACACTTCAGGAAGTGGTATGAATTGGGCTTCAGGGTTTGACAGTAACGGTAATGGTGCTGAGTCTAAAGATTATAATTATGGTGCCGATATTACTGGCAAAGGTAAGGTAGATTCAAGCTATTCTTTGAAATGGAATAAAACTTCTTTAGCACCAGGAGAAACTTCCCACTATGGTTCAACCATGGGTGTAACTTCTAAGCCTTATGCTTTACCTGTTGTATCAAAAAATTACACTAATGAAACTACTGGACAAACTGGTAGTAAGGCAACCAATCATGTCAATGACACATTGAAGTTTTCTCTAAATGTTCAGAATAATGGTTATGGAAGTTCGTGGACTTATAAAACTTTGGAAGATAAGATTCCTGATGGCTTACAATTTGTTTCTGGATCCTTACGTTTGATCGATAATGATGGAACTTCGCAAAAGCTTTCAGATGATGATTATGATTCTTCAACAAAAACATTAACGATTCCACCGGCTTTGTCATTGAGTGATGGTCAAAGAGCGACAATTATCTATGAAGCTAAAATTGATCGGGATGCTGGCAGTAAGACAATTACTAATACGGCCACTTTCACTGGTCACGATACAGTAACATCTGATAAATCCTATACGGCCTCAGCTAACATTTCAGTGGAGAAACCAGCGTACGATTTTGAATTTACAAAGCAAGTTAAAAATCTGACGAATAATGAAACTGACTTTAAAGATAGTACTGATGCTAAAGTCGGCGATACCTTGGAGTATTATATTTACTTTACCGTTAAAGGAACTGATTCTTTGGAAGCTGGGTCACAATTGACTGAAAAATTACCAGCTGGAATAGAACAAGATGGTGCAGCTAGTGTAAAAGGACCTAAAGATACGGAACCTTATCAAAGTAACAGTATCAGTACCGGTATCGCTCAAGTTGACCCTGGAGAAACGGTAACAATTGATTTCAAAGCCAAAGTCACATCAGCAGCAATCGGAGCAGTGGATAATACCGTAACGATTTCAGGTGGCACAACTTCGAGTGGAACGTCGATTCCAACGATGGATTCAACTACTGCTACCGCAAATATTCAAAAGTCCGACGGCATTACTGAAGTTCCAAGTTTAATTGATTTTGGAGCCGTTGATCTTGGTGGTAAATCAAAGACCTTAGGCAATATAGCCACAAAGGGACAATTAATTGTTAACCATCCCGATAGTAACGATTTTTCCGTCAATGTCGCTTATGATAATGACGATCCAAATTCTCAAATGATAAATCTAGCTAGTGGCGAAACGATGCCAACTGATGGAACAAACTTATTGTTCCTCAGACAACGTGATGATTCTGATACTGATTCAGGAACTTGGCAGCCGGTGTCAGCTTCAGGTACGCGTATTCGGACAAAAGATTTCGGTGGCAATCAAGATTCCCTTAATTTAACTAATTATATTGGAGTCAATGATTGGCAAATCAAAATTCCGCAAGATACATCGAGTGGAGTTTATCAAGGGACTTTGACTTGGAGTCTTAACGAATCACTTTAATTTAGAAATAAAATAAGAGTCAAAACATAATTTTGCATGATGGATGCAGAAGTTATGATTTGGCTCTTTTTATGTGGATGATTTTACTTTAATACTTTAAGTGAATCAAATTTCACAGGGACTATATTCAATGTAAAGTAAGGCGAATCAATAAGAAGAAACATAATATATATAATATCGTCGATATCACAACCGTTCCTGTGAGAGAATTTCTTTTAGATTCGACTTCTGTATCAGGTTGATTTTTGAATGACCAATATGTAGTCATAAAAGTAATAAAGGAAAATATATTCCCTAGAATTAATTGGCAGGTGGCCAAATCGATTAAAATGATTCTATTCTTTTTGTTATTAGACATACCTTCAGAACCTTTAATCCATAGGGCGTAACCAATCATTAAATTTAATAAAATAACAATAAACATAATTGCGGTATATGGACTTGCCTTTAAAATTTGTTGGAATCCAATATTTTTTGAATTGCTAATCATTAATATATATAGTCCATAAAGGAGAGAAGTAATAAATAGCATTAAGTAATTTATTTTATAGATTTTTTTTGAATTCAAAAGAACTATCCTCTTGAAATTTGAGGCTATTTTATTCATTAGTTGGATCCTCCTAAAGCTTTTTATTTAATACCATTGTAAACGCTTTCTTGAATTGCTCAATCGCTTTTAGGAGATTTGAAACGCCTTTCACTAACTTATTTTGGATAGGTATCTATATAAGACCTAAATAAGGCATCTGCTACTAACTCTAAAGGTGAGAAATAATTGTATTCAGTATTTGGTGCGGTTGAGATATTTAAAATAGTCGTACTGTAATACATGTTATAAGTTGCTCGGGAAGCCAAAGTGTTTTTTGATAATGGTGTTATGGATATGTATGGAACATTTTTTAATTTTAATTTCTTTAAACTTTTGTTTAGGTCGGTATTTTCTCCACTAAATGAAATTACAAATAAGATATCATTCTCCGTAATGTCATTTAAAACCCATTCCAATTCAGTGAATGCTGGAATTTTATAAAACAGAATATTATAGGCGAGAAAATTTCTTGCTATTAAATCTGCTGCTCTTTTTTCTCCCCAACCCGTACCATAGATATATATTCGTTTTGCATTATGTATATATGTCGTTAGTGGGGTCATGTTTGTCTGGCTGAGTAATTTTATTGTATCGTTCATATCATTAATTAAAATATCTAATTGATTGGGTTCTAACGGTCCTGAATTGTCGGCATCGTTTTTTAAGAAGTACTTAAATTCTGAAAAACCTGTAAAGTTTAATTTCTTCGCAAGTCTAGTTAGTCCTGCGGGTGATGAATAAACAATATCACTGATTTCTTTAGAATTTAAATTACTTAAAATTTTTTTGTTTTTAAGAATAATAGATAATAGTTGATAATCATTTTCAGTTAATCTGTCTGAATATTTATTAATTAATTCTTCTATACGCATTTCCAAAGTCCTCCTAAAAAAATGAAATTTGTTTCAGAGATTTGAAAGGGCAATCGTTCTTCTAAAAAGGTAAGCGCTTGCGATAAAATTTAACAATCTGTTTAAACTTCATTATATACTGTCTTTGTTGAAAAAATAAAAAAATTTATAGGAGGCATCGATTATGAAGCAAACTGATTTGCATGTAACAATAGCTGGCGGAGGTAGCACATACACTCCTGGAATTACTCAGGCTGTTTTACATAATTTGGATCGCTTTCCAATGTCAAAATTAATTTTATATGACATTGATGAAGAAAGAAATGAGGATATGTATTTAATAATTCAATACATGTTGAAGACAACTAATCATGATGACATTGAATTAGTTGCAACTCTGGATCCAGAAGAAGCATTTACAGATTGTGACTTTGTTTTCTCTCAATTGCGTGTCGGCGGGATGGAAATGAGAGAAAAGGATGAAAAAATTCCTTTGAAGTATGGGCTAGTTGGTCAAGAGACTTGTGGTGTAGGTGGTTTTTCGTACGGACTAAGATCAATCAAAGGATTACTTGGTGTTGTTGGTTATGTTCAACAATATTCACCCGATGCCTGGATTTTAAATTATACAAACCCAGAAACTTTAATTGCAGAATCTATTAGAAGAGTATATCCGAATGCAAATATGTTAAATGCTTGTGATATGACGATATCAATTGAAGAAACAATGGCTCGTGATTTTGGATATGATAGAAAAAATTGGATTTGTCAATATTATGGATTAAATCACTTTGGCTGGTATACAGAGATTTATGATAAAAAATTAGAACGTGATGTTATGCCTGAACTTATTGAGAAATTAAGAAATAAACCAATGAAAATTGCTTCATTTAACAAAGGCGATCAGTCATGGCAAGATGCTTGGAATAAGTTATCTAAAATATTGAACTTATTCCCCGATTATTTGCCAAATAATTATCTGGAATATTATTTCTTCCCAGATATCATCGTAGATGAAACAGATTCCAATTATACTCGTGCCAATATGGTTATGGATGGACGTTTAAAGCATACTAAAGAAATGGCTAACGAAATTAGAAATAATGATGATGGAAATATTCTAGACTTTGATTTTGGAGAACATGGTCAATATATTGTTGATATGGCAACATCAATTTTAAATGATAGTCATCAACGGTTTATGCTGATTGTGCCAAATCATGGCTCTATTCCAAATTTGCGTTCTGATGCAGCTGTTGAAGTGCCTGCTTACGTTGGTCGTAAGGGTGCTGAACCAATATCAATGCGTCATGATATTCCGGATTTCCATAAAGGTTTAATGGAAGCTCAAAATGCAGCGGAAAAATTATTAGTAGATGGTTATTTTGAAGGATCATATCAAAAAGTTCTTCAAGCATTTACATTAAACCAAACTGTTCCTTCAGCAGACAAAGCAAAACTTGTTTTGGATGACTTAATTATTGCAAATAAAGATTACTGGCCTGAACTACACTAATATGGAGGTATAGGAATATGATGGCTAAGTTCCAGCGCTTTGGTGGCGCCATGTTTACACCCGTTGTATTTTTTGTATTTTCTGGAATTGTTGTAGGGTTAACTGCAGTCTTCACTAATCCGGCAATTGTTGGTGGACTTGCAGCACCAGGCACAGCATGGATTTCTATTTGGAAAATCATCGATGCTGGTGGGTGGACCGTATTTAATAATATGGAAGTCCTTTTTGTTATTGGTTTGCCGTTAGGGTTAGCCAATAAGGCAAAAGAACGTGCATCGCTTGAAGCATTTGTAATTTATATGACATTTAATAATTTTGTTAATCAGATTTTACAAATGTTTGGTAAAAATTTTGGAGTAAATATTAACTCTACTTCTGAAACAAGTGGTCTAAAGGTTATTGCTGGTGTTAAAACACTTGATACAGGTGTTATTGGCGCTATTCTCATTGCAGGTATTGTTGTATGGCTACACAACCGCTATTTCGGTACAAGATTGCCTGACTGGTTAGGAGTTTTCCAGGGGTCAGCTTTTGTTGCAATGATTGGATTCTTCCTAATGATTCCAATTGCAGGATTATTTGTATGGATTTGGCCTGTTTTCCAACATGGTATTCTACAAATGCAATACTTTATGGTTAAATCAGGGAATTTTGGGGTATTTACATATATATTCCTTGAAAAGGCTTTGCTACCATTGGGTTTGCATCACTTCATATATGCACCATTCCAATATGGTCCTGCTGTAATCGAGGGTGGAACAACTTTATATTGGGTTAAGCATATTAGTCAATTTGCAGCAACATCTACACCACTTATTAAATTATTCCCTGAAGGTGGTTATGCTTTACAAGGATTATCTAATATATTTGGTATTCCTGGTATTGCTTTAGCATTTTATTCAACTGCTATTCCCAAAAACAGGAAGAAATTGCTTGCTTTAATTATTCCTGGGGTACTAACAGCAGCCTTGGCAGGTATCACTGAACCGTTTGATTATACTTTTCTCTTCATTGCACCAGCTTTATTCTTTGTTCATGCATTTTTAGCAGCTAGTTTAGCAACTACTATGTATGCATTTGGAGTAACAGGTGATATGTCGGCAGGGCTAATTGATATTACCGCGAAAAATTATATTCCGATGTGGGCAAATCATTGGCAAACATATGTAATTCAGTGGGTAATTGGATTGATCTTTATTGGAATATATTTTGTAGTATTTAAATTCTTGATTTTGAAATTCGATTTTAAAACTCCCGGTAGATCAGATGATGAAATGGTCAATATGTTTACGAAGGATGATTATAAAAAGAAAAAATCGAAAGGACAGGATAATGGTCAAAAATCCAATAATCCGTTCCGTTCAGCTGCAGGAGCTTATATTAATTTATTAGGTGGTCCTGACAATATAGCGTCAGTAAATAATTGCTTTACTAGATTGCGATTAACAATAAATAAGCCAGAATTACTAGCTACTGATAATCAATTTATGTCAGTTGGAGCAAAGGGAGTTGTACGAAATAAAGACGCAGTCCAGGTTATAATTGGACCCGATGTTACCAATGTTCGTGAGGAAGTTGATGACCTTATAGACAATGGTGGCTGGGAAGAATTTAATAATCAGACATCTGACCCAACGTCAGTTGAAGAAAAAGAACAAGAAACTAAATTTATTACTAATGAATCTCAATTATTTGCTCCAGTTGATGGTAAATTTACAGAAATTGAAAAATTAGATGATGGTGTATTTTCACAAGGATTGATTGGTAGTGGTTATGCTGTTAATCCCACAAGCGAAGATATTTATGCAAGTGTTGAAGGAAAAATAGAATCAATTTTCCCTACGAAACATGCTATTGGTATTAAAAGCTTA
This sequence comes from Companilactobacillus halodurans, assembly GCF_009600995.1. Classification (NCBI taxonomy): domain Bacteria; kingdom Bacillati; phylum Bacillota; class Bacilli; order Lactobacillales; family Lactobacillaceae; genus Companilactobacillus; species Companilactobacillus halodurans. Next base: position 7,584 of record NZ_VDFO01000026.1, read on the forward strand.
AGCGGTGCGGAAATACTTATTCATTTAGGCTTAGACACTGTTGAAATGGAAGGGAAGCCATTCGATATTTTAGTAAGTGAAGGTGATGAAGTTAGCGAAGATACTAAGATTGGTAGGATGGATATAGAACAAATAAAAAGAGCAGGGAAAAATCCAGTCGTTATTACTGTTCTAACCAATGGTGAAAAATATTCTATTGATAGGTTTAGCAAAGTTGATGGAACAAATGTTAATCATGGAGATTCAATAGTATTAACTCACAGACTATAATAAAGTGAAAAATTAATTTTTATTAAAAGTATTCTTTAAGGCTGATAATTCAACTTTTGAGGGATACTTTTTTAGATTTTATATGTATGATATATATATTTTGATAAGTACAAAAAATGTGAGATAGATTTGAAAAATCCATCTCACATTTCATATATAATTAGAAATTAATCTTTAGTTACCTTCAACTCCGCCAAGCTTTTTGTCGAAATCGTCTTTTGGTTCCTTTTTATCGACCCAGTGCAAATCAGCGTTCATTGACTTCAAGAAGTCTAAGAAAGCAGCGTTGATTCCCAATGAATCCAATTCAGTTGGTGAAAGTTGATAGTTGATGGAGTCTTCTTGACCCAATTCAACTTTTTGAACCCAGTTAGGTTCACGGATTGATTCACGACCGATAGCCGCAAAAGTGATGCCATCGTTGATAACTTTTTCAGCATCAGCGGGTTTTTCGATCGATCCAACAGAGATAAGTGGGAGACGGTCGTTAACTGTCTTCTTAATCTTTTCAATGATAGGTTCATCGTCAGATTTATCGTTTAAAGAAGTTCTCCAAGCATATCCCATTGAGATATGTAAGTAGTCGATAGGTTGGTCAGCTAGAACGTCGATAAACTTCAAAGTATCGTCCAAACGGATACCTGGTTCTTCAATTTCCTCAGGTGAGATGCGGTAACCAACAATAAACTTGTCGTCAGCGTATTCCTGAACAGATTTTTGAACGCGCTTGATAATTTCCAAAGCAAAACGCATTCTGTTCTCTAAACTGCCACCCCATTTGTCATTGCGACGGTTGGAGTGTGGTGAGAAGAATTGTTGCATCAAGTAAGTGTTGGCACCGTGAAGCTCGATACCGTCAAAGCCAGCTTGAATAGCACGACGAGCAGCTTGACCGAAATCTTCAATAATTTGTTCAATCTCGTCTTCAGTTAATGCACGAGGAGTTTCAGCGTTAGGACGCAAAGCAGCGACCGGACTAGCAGAAACAGGTTGAACGCCACGAAGAATCTTTGAGTTAGACATTCTACCAGCATCAAAAATCTGCATAATAGCCTTAGTGCCATTTTGCTTCATCGTGTGAGCCAATTTAGTAAGACCAGGCATGAACTTGTCGTCAGCAACAGAAGGTTCACCTTCAAATCCTTTACCGTCATTGGAAACATTTAATACTGGAGTGATGAACATTCCCACTCCTCCAGTATGAATGTCGAAGTATCTCAATTCATCTTGGGAAACTGCGCCGTTTTCAAGAGCTGCGGCTTCAGTCATAGGTGGAATGACGATACGGTTCTTGACTGTCAAACCATTTTTAAATGTATAAGGTTTCAAAAAATTATATTTAGTAGCCATAAATATACCTCGCTTAATAAGTTTCAATAAATTTATTGTAATGGTATATGTGCTAGAATTACAGTACGCACTTTTTAGTAACCACTAAATATAAAAGAGGTTTTCATATAATGGTAGAGAAGAATTATCATATGACCATCGATTTAACTTTGTCCATTATTAATGGCAAGTGGAAATCCTTGATACTATGCCATTTGGGTGATGGATCCCAACGTAATGGAGAATTATTACGAAAAATACCTGATATAAGTCAAAAAGTTTTAACTCAACAATTAAAAGAATTGATCAATGACAAAGTAGTCAAAAAAACTAATTATCCAGGCTTGCCACTGCATGTCGAATATTCCCTGACCAAAGAGGGGCGGTCTTTACGACAAGTGTTGATTGATATGTCAGCTTGGGGTGAAGAACATGCTCGAAAGTTAGCTCAAGATGGGCAAAAGATTTCTTTTACGACTGACAATTATCTTGGATATTTAAGAATTAAAGAACCTCAAAAGGACATTAATCAGCGTTTGGCTGAATAATGTCCTTTTTTAGTCTATTCAAATGGATTCTGCATTTGGGTCACATAACTAGCCATCCGGTCAGAGTAACTGGAGTCCTTAAAGAGATTATTGATTTCACTCTTCAATTCGGTCAGATTATCCGTTATAACGCCGTCAGTTCCCATAAAGATCATCCGCTCCATTGCTTCTGGGTCATTGACTGTCCAAGCGTAAACGTTTTTTCTTTGTAAGTGGGCGTCATCAACGAATGATTGATTGAGAGTAGAGTATTCCATCGTGAAAGCATTGGCGTTGGTGAGAGGAACCCCAAACAAATTGAAGGTCAAGATGTAACTAGTTTGAGCTTTAGGAATCAAATTCTTAGTCTCTTGGATGTAGTCGTAATCAAGTGAGTGAATCATGTCCTGGTTTTTCACTAAACGTTTACCATATTTCTTCGCAAAAAGCCGGACAAAATCAGCTTTATTTCCGGGGACATCTTTTAGTTCGACTAACAACTTTTGGTGCAGGTCTGTGGCGGTAGCGAGGTAATCATCAAAACTAGCAATGTGAGTCGTTTGACCGTTTTCGTGAACTGTCGTATTTTTCAGTTCTTTTAGAGTCATTTGGCTAACTCGCTTGTTGATGCCAGCAAGGTTCTTGAGGGTATTGTCATGGAAAACAACGAATTGATGGTCTTTAGTTTCTTGAAGATCCATTTCGATGTAATCGGGCTTTTCTTTGGCCGTCTTTTTGAGCGACTCGATAGTATTTTGAACGCCATTTCCATCATCGACGCCACGATGAGAAATCGTAATTGGTTTAGTTAGCAGCCAATTGTTGAAATAGGAAACATCGTAGCTGACAAAACTAGTTAAAACGGCTGCTCCCAAGATACCCCAGAACCATTTATGATAACGATGTTCGCGAGTGGGGAAGAAATAATTAGTCGTGGTATCACTTAAGATAATCAAAACGGCCATCCCTAAACCATAAAGACTCGTCAAATAATTGATTAGTTGAATAGCCACCATGTTAAAGACAGCCATTGGGAAATCAATTTTGGTTAAGAAGGCGGTTTTGTCAATCACGCTTTGACAAAAGATTAGGATGCTAGTAGAGAGAAAGGTGACAATTGAAACGATGATAAATAATAGAAGAAAGACGCCAAAATACTGAATCGTTTTTCCTTTAGTTTTGCGCCAACTATCATTGATAGCAGAACCGACGGATTTGTTTTTAAAAATCATAGACGGTAGAACTAAAATCCAGCGCAAACCAATATAAAAAATAACAATATAAATAAACGCTAATAAAATTCCCAGTGGCAAGTGTTCTTGAAAGAGCCAATCCAAAATAAACTCGGGAATTTTGACTTTATTCAAAAGACTGGAATACAAGCCAAAACTACCAAAAGGAATAATAATCAAAAAATAAAGCAGAAAGAATCCAAAAGCTTTGAAGGGCAATCCAAAGAGATTCTTGCTGACGCTCTTCAAATAGTCCCACCAATTTAAACTGGCATGCGATTTGATAGCTTGAAAACTGACCAAAAGCAACGTGAATTGCGCGAAAACCAGTAAGAGCAGTATCAATAAAACCATGATTAATCCGATGACTACCAAGGGTTTATGAGTAATCAATTCCAAGACATTATTGTAGGAAACATAATTGACTTTGCCGATATAGTTGATGCCGTTAGCAAGAAAGCTCAGCACCGGTACGACAATAAAATTAATTATCAATTGAATCAAAATAATGATTTGACTGTACTTCCAGAAATATTGCCAAAAATTACGATTTTGTCGCCGAAATTCACGAATGATTTCCATAATTAATCCCCCAGATAGATAATTGATGCCTTTATAATAATAATAACAGGCATAATGAAAATGGAGACAACGAAAATGCAGATGCATCTAAATCATCAACCCTTTGAACAAATCAAAGCTGGTACGAAAAAAATTGAAATCAGATTAAATGATGACAAACGTTCACAATTAAAAATGGGTGAAAAAGTTGAATTTACTGATTTAAAGACAAATGAAAAAATTATAACTGAAGTATTGAGTCTTGAAAGGTTCCAAACTTTTAAGGAGTTATTCAAAAAATACTCAGGACCAATCATCGGAAGTCCGGAAACTGAATCTATCGAAGAATTGGATCGAGAAAATTCTGAAATATATTCGCGCAAGCAGGAAAAAAACTTTGGAGCCTTGGCTATCCATTTAAAAGTTATTTCAAGAATTCAATGATTTATAAATTTTAGAAAATTCTAGCAAAAATTTTTCTACGTTGCTGCCAGGGAATTTAGTAGTCAGAATACCATAAGGAACGGTAACGTCTGTTTCTAACGGAATTGAGACTAAATTAGGATGGATTCTCTTCCAAGGGGTTAGGGTAATGAGAGCCACATTTTCTTCGACAGCTTGATTGAAAGTATTCATATCGTAACGGCCATTAGTTTCAGAAATATTGATTTCTGGGAAGTCAGTAGCAATCGTTTGGCGGAGTTGGTCGTTTTTTTCGCTGATTCCCAAAGGAACACTGATGAGGGTCTGATTTTTTAAATCTTTAAAAGTTATTTGGCTTAATTTGGCTAGAGGATTGTCGCTTCTAACCGCAATTCCAAAATTATATTGGCCTAAGGGAAAAGCTCGAAAAGATTGTTTTAAAGTGGTGTTGTCAAAAGTTCCAACTATTAAGTCACACTGTTTACCTAACATGGCATATTCTCGATTACTGGACCGAAGGTCCTCTTGCAACTGCACGATGCGGATTTGAAAGTCTGACATCTGTGCAGTTATTTTTTTCCAAATTTCCATAAATGGATCAGCCGGATGCAAGATGGACGTGCCAACAGTAATAATTCCTTGTCCAGATAAGCCGACTTTTCTAGTTTCGTCAATTGCGGTATCTAAAAGACTTAAGATTTGTTGAATGTAGGGCAAGAATTTTTGACCCTCAGCTGTCAATTTGGTGCCAGTAGCAGTACGAACGAATAGTTTTAAGTTTAATTCATTTTCTAAGCGATTGATTTGTTTCATCACCGCTGTTCCAGAAATAAAACTCTCTTCGCCAGCTTTGGTAAAACTACCATAAGTACTAACTCTGATAAATGTTTGTAATTGCGAAATATCCATTATTCAAATCACTCCTTTTTTATAGTATAAACTTTTGGTTAATACTATATCAATTTATAGATTCTTCTAATTTCTTTTTATCCTCGTATACTGGTATTTGTAATCAAGAACGAATGCAGCGGAAAGGAAATGAGGATAATAAAGACTAAAGGAATACTTAGTACGCTTTTCTTTGTAGCAGTTTTGTTGTTTATCAGTTTCACAGTGGGTTCCAAGGCGAGTGAAATTGTTCAAGGCAGCTCCCAAAAAGAAATATCGACCAAAAATGTAGTTGGTACTTGGGTTAATCATCACGATAAGAATTTACATCAAAAAATCACCTTCACTAAGAATCATAAATGGCATGAGAATCAACATGATATAAAGAATATCTATTCCGGACATTGGAAGATTATTGGCAAGCGAACTATTAAGTTGACGCCGTATAACGAAAAAATAGTTTTTGATAAAAATAATTTCCACCAAATAAAGGTCGTAAATTATCATCACATTTTAAATAAGAAAAAATAACTAGGAGGACATTAATATGTCAGTAAAAAATAAAGTAGTTGTAATTACAGGAGCATCATCAGGTATTGGAGAAGCTACTGCTAAATTGTTAGCAAGTAATGGAGCTAAAGTTGTTTTAGGAGCAAGACGAGAAGAGCGTTTACAAAAAATCAGTGAAGAAATTAATAATGATGGTGGACAAGCTACTTATAAAGCCACTGATGTCACAAAGCCCGAAGATTTAAAGTCATTGGTAGAATTAGCCAAATCAAAATTTGGTGCCATCGATGTTATCTTCAATAATGCGGGAATCATGTTGACTTCACCAGTTAGTGAATTGAAAGTAGACGATTGGAATAAGATGGTCGATGTTAATTTGAAAGGTGTTCTTAATGGTGTTGCTGCAGTAATGCCAGACTTCACGGCTCAAAAACATGGTCAAATCGTAACTACATCTTCAGTTGCTGGTTTGAAAGGTTCAATTGGTTCCGGCGTTTATGGAGCAACTAAATTTGCGGTCAGAGATTTGATGGAAGTAATCCGTATGGAAAGTGCCCAGGAGAAAACTAATATTAGAACTGCTACTTTGTATCCAGCAGCTATTAATACTGAATTGTTGAAACACATTACTGATGACAATTCCAAACAAAGAATGGATAAATTTTATCAAGCCGTTGGAATCACACCTGATGCAATTGCACGTGTAGTTAACTTTGCAATTGATCAACCAGAAGATGTCAACGTTAACGAATTTACGATTTACCCAACTAAACAAGGCTAATTTAAAGGAGAATTTATGCAACGAGTAATTTTATTAGGTGCAACAAGCAATATTTCTAAGTATTTGATTCCAATGTTATTAGAAGAAACTGATTGTGAATTGACGCTTTTTGCCAGACAAGCTACCAAGAGGTTGACGCAGTATCAAGATAATCCACGAGTAACTTTGATTGATGGCAATTGGAATAATCAAGCTGATTTAGACAGTAGTATCGTTAATCAAGATATTGTCTATTTAGCCACCGGACATTTTATTGAAGCTAATGAAAATGTTGTTTCAGCCATGAAGAAAAATCACGTCAACAGATTGATTGTTGCTGGTGGTTTAGGGATTTATGATGAAGTAGCTGGTAAATTTGGTCAGTGGAATGCCAAAATGATGGGTGATTACACCGGAATTAAAAAGGCTGCAGCAGTTATTGATAATAGTGGCCTGAATTATATGTTCTTTAGAATGAGTTGGTTATACAATCAAGACAATAACTACAAATATCAAATTGTTCCTCAAGGAGAACCACTGAAAGGAACACAAGTAACTCGTCAAGCAGTTGCTAGATTGATTACAGATATTGTAGAAAAACCAACCTTATATAAAGCACAAAGTATCGGCGTTGTTGAACCAAATACAGAATGGGATAAACCATCTTTTTACTAAGGAGTAATTTATGGAAATTAATGTTGATTTAAATAACAGTTATCTACCAGATAAATATACTAAGTATTCCGATACGAAAGTCAGTGGTCAACCAGTAATATCTTTTCCAATTGAACTTGAAAATATTTCTCCAGACACTAAGTATCTGGCTATCAGTTTGATTGACTATGACGCAGTCCCACGGACGGGATTTCCATTTATTCACTGGTTAGCAAGCGATATTTCTGTGACAGAGATTATTCCAGAAGATTTCAGTCGAAAATTTTCTGGTCCGCAGGGCAAGAACAGTTGGTATTCACGCTTTTATGAATTGGATGATGAAAAAGTTATCAATCATTACGCTGGACCAACGCCACCGGACAAGCCTCATAATTATACGTTGACAGTTTATGAATTAAACAGCGCTACAGAATTAAAAAATGGCTTTTTCTACAATGAATTCTTAGATGCAATTAAAGATAAGACCATTTCTCAACAAGAAATTAAGTTACCAGCTAAAAACTAGGAGTAAATAAATGACAAAAGTTACATTAACAATTAATAATCAAAAATTATCAGCCGATTTTTTCGACAATGATACGTCCAAAGCTTTAATGGAACAGTTTCCTTTGAATGTGACGATGATGAATCTTTATTCACGTGAAATGACTTATCGTTTTAAAGAAGCTTTACCCGCAAAAAAAGCTAAAACTAGTGGTTATGAGGTCGGAGATATTGCTTACTGGGCACCTCGCCACAGTTTTGTGATTTTTTATAAGCAAACAGGAGAAGTTATTGGCGAATTGCAAAAAGTAGGCCACATTAAATCGGATGTTTCTCTTTTTAACGGTCTTGGTGATACCAAAATCAAATTTGAATTGGAGGAAAAATAAGTGACCAATGTTCTAATCCTTGGAGCTTACGGGAAAATAGCCCGAATCGTCGAACAAAATTTGTTAAATAACCCTAACTATCAACTGACATTATTTTTGCGCAATGCTTCGAGATTGAATATGAAAACAGCGACTAATGTTAAGGTCGTTGAGGGGGATGTTGCTAATAAAGCGCTCCTAGAAAAGTATATGTCTGGTCAAGATGTGGTTTATGCAAATTTAAATGGTCAAATGGAACGTTGGGCTCGAAATATTGTTCAAGCAATGGATGCCTCTCAAGTAAAACAATTGATTTGGATTACTGGATCAGGTCTTTATCATGAAGTTCCCGCTCCATTTGGATCTTGGGTCGAAAACTATGTTGGACATGAATCAAAAGAAGATACTAGACGTGGTGCTAAAGTGATTGAGACTAGCGACTTAAATTACACAATAATTCGTGCAGCTTACATGATAAATGCTGATGAAGTTGACTATGAATTAACCAAAAAGGGAGAAACTTTCAAGGGGACGATGATTTCACGTAAGAGTATCGCTGATTTTGTTGTGAAAATTATTGACCATCCTGAAGAATATATTCATGGAAGTTATGGTATCAGTAAACCAGGGACGGATGATAAATTACCTGAAATTCGAATGATGGAACACGATTTATAAGGATTACTTTTTTAGAAAAATTAATTTAAAGTGCAAAGTATCCCACTATTATCACCAACCACATGAAATAATGGTACGTTCCAATATTTGACAACGCTTACAAAAGATAATATATTTAAAGGTGTAGAGAAAATTTAATATCTTTTATTAGGTTGGTGGTATAAATGTCAAAGGTACTAATTGTCAACTCTGGTAGTTCAACTTTTAAATGGAAGCTGTATGGTTTGCCAGACGAAAACGTTATTTCTGAAGGTATGGTAGATCGCCTCGGCCAAGTAAATTCTGTTTTCGAAATTAATTTTAATGGAGACAAGATTCGTAAAAATGAAACAATTTTAACTCATGAAACAGCTGTAAAAGAAACTTTACAAATGTTGTTGAAGATAAATGCTATAAAAAGTTTAGATGAGATTTCTCGTGTGGGACATAGAGTCGTTGCTGGAGGAACAATCTTTAAGGATTCAGTTGTAATTACACCAAAGGTTGTCCAACAAATCAGTGATCTTTCAGAACTAGCCCCATTGCATAATCCTAGCCAAGTTGCTGGAATCAAAGCTTTTGAGAAACTCTTGCCAAAAGCAATTCAAGTGGCTGCTTTTGATACATCGTTTCATCAAACGATGAAGCCAGTTAACTATTTATACAGTGTTCCTTATGAATACTACAAAAAATATGGCGTAAGAAAGTTTGGTGCTCAAGGTATCAGCCATCGATATGTTTCCAACATGGCGGCCGATTATCTCAATAAGCCAATTGAAGACATGAAGATTATTTCTTGTCATCTCGGTAGCGGCGCTTCAATCGATGCCATTTCCGGTGGCAAATCAGTTGATACTTCAATGGGTTTCACCCCTGAATCAGGACTTACTATGAGTACACGTGCTGGTGATATTGATCCATCATTAGTTGCATTTTTGATGGAAAAGTTGAAAATCGACAAAGTCGAAGATATGGTGAAGATTTTAAATAATGATTCAGGACTTTTAGGACTTTCAGGTCTATCGCCAGATTTGCGCGATTTGTTGGCAGTTAAAGACACTAATGAGAGGGCTAATATAGCTATTCAAATCTACGTTAATCGCATTGTTAAATATATCGGTTCATATATTGCCTTATTAAATGGTATTGATGCTTTAATTTTTATAGCTGGAACTGGTGCTAATAATCCTGAAATTCGTTCTATGATCGTTGATAGCTTTAGATATCTTGGAATTAAACTTGATAAGAAGACCAACAAGGAAAGCAAGGGTATCAATAAAATCAGTGCGAAAGATTCAACTTGTGATGTTTTAGTCATTCCAACTAATGAGGAATTGATGATTCTAAAAGATGTTATTCGTTTAACAGGAACAACTGATGAAAATGATGAACAAGTGATTGAAAAAGAAGAAGTTACTAATTAATTTTAAAAAATAAGCTTCAGTAAATAGTCACATTGAAAGTGGCAAATTTACTGAAGCTTTTTATGTTAATTATTTTTCCAGAAATTCGATGAAGAGTTTTTGATAGATATCGATAAAGTCAAGAAACATTTGTTTATCAAGACTTTCATTAACTTGGTGTGGGGTATCGTTACCGGGACCAGCAATAATAAATGGGAAATCTTGAGGTTTTCCTTGAACTAAGTTTGAAGCATCAGTGACAGGAGAGATAGGTCCAATTTGAATGTCATCAGTTGCATATGGCTCCATCAATGTTTTGATAGCCTTAACCAAATAATTGTCGGCGTTCATCAAAACAGGACTTTCATTCATATAAATGTCAGTACTTATTTTTGCACCTTGATTATTGTATTTATTCATTAAATTATTTAATTCAGAAATAATTTTATCGTTATCATATTCAGGAATTGTCCGAGCATTAACTTCAGCTTCAGCATAATCGGGAATTGAGTTCACCTGAGTACCGCCCTTAATCAAAGTGGTATTAAAAATCAAAGGTCCCATCGTTTTTTGAGAAATTTTGTCGTCACGGAAAATTTTGTTAGCATCAAGCAATAGTCCCATTAAAGCATCAATAGCGTTGAAGCCATTCTCAGGCATTGAACTGTGACTAGCTTTACCCTTGGAGATGAACTTAATGTCCATTGATCCTTTTTCACCATAACCAATGTTATATCCGGAAGGTTCAGCAATGACTAAACCGTCGACATCCTTCATATAACCATCTTTTAAGAGATAACTCGAGCCTTCTTCACCAACTTCTTCACCCATGGTTGCCATTAAACGAATCGTTCCTGATTTTGGCAAATTTTGGTGATGCAATTCAATCATGGTGATGATTAAAGCTGTGAGACCAGATTTCATATCGGTGATGCCACGACCAAATAATTGACCATCCTTTTCGGTCATTTTAAAAGGATCAGTGTTCCAATCATCGCTATTACCGGCTGAGACGACATCCATATGACCAGAAATTCCTAAAACAGGTTTGCCAGAGCCAATTTCAGCTACTAAATTAGCGCGGTCACCGCGAACCTCTTTAATATCTGATTTGATATCGTACTTAGCCAACAGCTTTTGTAGATAAGTTGCGACCTCTTTTTCGTGGTCATTGACAGATTTTATTTCGATTAAATCTTTTAAAATATTTAAACGCTTTTGTTCATCTAAAAGTGCCATAATAAACTTCCTTTCACCAATGCAATTCTTCTTTTAAGATTAACATTATTTTACAAATTGTATGGATTTTAACTCTTGAAAAAAGTCCCTTTTTAAATACTCAAAAAAGCTGTTATATCGGGATTCAAATTAATTTTTGATTAGAAGATTTAATGATTGATGCCTTAGAAGTGGAATCTATTGAGAATTTCATGATTTTTGAAAATATTGGATACGTAAAACTAATTTCAGAGCCTACTTTTCTTCTAATTTATTATCGTTAGATTTCTGTTATTATCCTATTAGAAGAAAGAAGGTAAATTATGGAACATCCCAAAGTAGCAGCTGATTATTTAGAACCGGCCTCATTTTTTGATATTTATAACGAAGAAGATTTTTTCTTGAACAATTGTTTATTAAAGGGTGAGTTTATCGACCAAGAGAAAATTCAACGTCCTACACTAGAACAAGTAGTCGTCAATCACGTTACTTTTAGTTCATGTGACTTCAATAGAGCAGATTTCACCGATGTCATTTTTAAAAGTTGTGATTTATCTAACTGCCAATTAGATGAAGTAAGTTTTTATCGAGTTGAATTTCAAAATTGTAAACTGATAGGGACAAATTTTGACCAATCATATTTCAATAATGTCGTTTTTGAGAACTGCCGGATGGATATGGCAAATTTGAATCGAATGAATCTAAAAAATACAGACTTCGTTAACAGTTCTTTGAAGGATGTCAGTTTCAATGAAAACAAACTAGTTAAGACTCATTTTAGAAATTGTGAACTTACTAAACTTACAGCCCTCAACACGCCACTAAAGGGCATCGACTTGAGTGATTGCCAGTTCGAGACCATAGATTTAGATAGAAATTATCTACGAGGATTGCAAGTGAATGCTGAACAGGCGGGCTTTTTAGCCCAATATTTCCTAGACATCAAGATCAAATAATTGGATTTGGTCTTTTTTTTAATCTCTTCGGTTGACAAATGTAAACTAGAAGATTACTATAATTGACGTAGATTACATTTGTAAACAACAGTTGAGGAGGCAAATATATGACAAGAATAATCGTTTTAATCGTCGGTTTAGTAATTATTGGTTTTATTCTCTGGTGGTTCTTCGGCAAACACCAAGTAGCACAAGCCACAGCCAAGGTTTCTGATGATAACCAAAGCGTTGACGTTGAGGTCAATGGTGGTTATTCACCAGAAGTTATCACTTTGAAGAAAGATGTTCCGGCAGTTTTGAACTTCACGAGAAAAGATGCATCGAGTTGTTTGGATCGAGTTGTTTTTTCTGATTTTGGTATCAACAAGGAATTACCACAAAATGAAGAACAAAGCATTCAAATTGATACATCTAAACCCGGTGAATATCAATGGGCTTGTGGAATGGATATGTTCCACGGCAAGTTAATTATTAAGTAATAAATTTCAATAAATAAATGGATTAATGAGGAGAAAAGATTATGGCTAAGTCACAAAATGTACAAAAGGTTAACGTAAATGTTGCAGGTAAGTATGAACCAGAGGTTGTTAATTTAGAAAAGGGCGTTCCCGCAGAACTCACTTTTACTAGAACTAAGGACCAAGGTTGCTTAGATGTCGTTCACTCAAAGGATTTGGATTTTGAAACAGAGTTGCCACTAAATGTTTCGCAAACAGTTAATATTCCAACTGATAAGAGTGGCGAATTCGACTTTAGTTGTGGAATGGACATGTTCCACGGAAAGGTAGTGATTAAATAATGACAATTACTAAGCGTTTCTGGATTGCGCTGATCTTCTCAATCCCAATGCTGATTGGTATGATTTTGATGCCATTTGGCATAGCTTTGCCAGGTGGCGCTATTACACAGTTTGTTTTAACGACAATCGTTATGTTGGTCGCTGCCCGTCCCTTCCTGCAAAGTGCTTGGGCTTCATTTAAAAAGCATCATTCCAACATGGATACTTTAGTAGCGATAGGAACAGCTACAGCCTACATCTACAGTGTTTATGCGATGTTGACGAACCAAGCGGTTTTCTTTGAAAGTGCCGCTTTCGTGGTTACTTTCGTACTTTTGGGACAAGTCTTTGAAGAGAGAATGCGTAACAATGCTTCAAATGCCATCGAAAAATTGGTCGATTTACAAGCCAAAGAGGCTGAAGTATTGCGTGATGGCAAACTAGTGAAGATTCCACTAGAAGAAGTTGTCACAGGTGATTTAATCAAAGTAAAACCTGGTCAAAAGATTGCTGTTGATGGTGTTATCACTGACGGCAGTTCGACGGTCGATGAATCGATGGTCACTGGTGAAAGTATGCCGGTCGCAAAGAAAGTCGGCGACAAGGTTATTGGTTCAACAATGAATAGTAACGGAACTTTCATGTTTAAAGCACAAAAGGTTGGTTCCGATACGATGCTTTCCCAAATTGTCGAGTTGGTTAAGAAGGCTCAAAATAGTCACGCTCCAATTCAAAATTTGACTGATAAAGTTTCTGAGATTTTCGTTCCCGCTGTTTTGATTTTATCAATTGCGACGTTCTTAGTTTGGTACGTTTTCCTCGGTGCTACGTTAGCTAATGCCTTGATCTTTGCGGTCTCCGTGGTTGTTATCGCATGTCCATGTGCTCTAGGTCTTGCTACACCAACTGCTTTAATGGTTGGAACTGGTCGTGGTGCCAAAATGGGTATCTTAATCAAGAATGGTGAAGTTTTGGAAGAAGTTAACGATGTTAAGACTGTTGTCTTCGATAAAACTGGTACTATCACCAAAGGTAAGCCTGAAGTAACAGATATTATCGGTAACGAGAACCAAGTTCTAAAAATCGCTGCTGCTTTGGAAGAATCTTCAGAACATCCTTTAGCTACTGCTATTTTGAATCGTGCTAAAGATATTGCGGCTCCAAAAGCCAGTGATTTCAAGGCCATTGAAGGTAAGGGTGTCTCAGCTGTTGTTGATGGCAAAAATGCCTTTGTCGGAAATGATAAATTACTCGACGATGTAAAAATTGACGATGATTTAACTTATAAGATGACTCGTTTACAAGATGAAGCTAAGACAGTTGTCTTTGTTGGATTAGATAATAAGATTATCGGTTTGATTGCTATTCAAGATGCTCCTAAAGAAACTTCTAAAGAAGCTATCGCTACTTTGAAGAATCGTGGTTTGAGAACAGTTATGTTAACTGGTGACAATCAACGTGTCGCTAAAGCTATTGCCAAAGATGTTGGAATTGATGAAGTCATCGCTGACGTCTTGCCAGGTGACAAAGCTGACCACGTTGAAGATTTGCAAAAGAATGGTAAAGTTGCCTTTGTCGGCGACGGTATCAATGATGCTCCAGCTCTAACAATGGCTGATGTCGGAATTGCCATGGGTTCAGGAACTGATATTGCCATTGAATCTGGTGGTATCGTCTTGATGAAAAATGATCTTCGCGATGTTGCTAAAGCTTTGGAACTCAGTCGCAAGACCTTCAATCGTATCAAGTTGAATCTTTTCTGGGCCTTTGTCTACAACGTCCTAGGAATTCCAGTGGCTGCCGGTTTGTTCTATGCTATTGGTTTGACTTTGAGTCCTGAATTAGCTGGACTAGCAATGGCCTTCAGTTCATTGTCAGTTGTCACAAGTTCAGTCTTGTTGAATAGAGCTAAGATTTCAACAGGTGATAATGTCAAAGTCGCTTAGAAATTGAAGAATTGTTAGCATGATATCTCAAAACTCCATATCCTTTTGTATAATTGATAGTTACGGATACTATCAGTACCAACAGTTGTGTATTTCAATTAAATATATTGAGACATAAGCCTTGATTTAAAAATAAGAACGAGATGATAATTCTAATTATTGGAGTTATCATCCCGTTCTTTTGTTTTAAATATAGAAATTCAAATGACTTAAAAGCCTCTCAACTACTTAAGAATTTTAGTGATTCATTCAAGGACAAATAAAAATCGACTTTTGAGTTCCTTGAAGAATTTCATAATGATTCAGCTTTTTCTTGAACATATTTTTCAGTTCCATCAGCAATAGCTTCTTTATAGTAGTCACATTTCCATCTTATTTCATCCAAGGTTCTATGCAAATCTTCAATCTGAGAATTGACTTGTTTTTCTCTGTCTAAGAAGAATTCAAGGCGTTTTTTTAAAGTGGAATCACCTTGCTCAATCAATTGAATATATTTCTTTATTTCTTTTATCGGCATGCCAGTCCTTTTTAAACATTCAATTGATTGGATGGTATGAATATTAGATGAACTGAAAATTCTTTCGCCATTATTATTTCTGTTTAGATTAGGAATAAGATTCTGTTGATCATAGTACCGGATTGTTGGTTTAGTTAGATGAAACTTTATTGCTACTTCATTAATTCCATAAAATTTCATAATAAATATACTTCCTTATTCTTGCGTTAAAGTGCACTTTAATGTTTATACTGTATCGTATCAAGAATATTGGAGGAAGTAAATATGAGCTTAAAAGATAAAGTAGTTATTATTATGGGTGCATCAAGTGGTATGGGCGCTGCTACGGCTAACCTACTAGCCCAAGAAGGAACTAAATTGACAATTGCTGCACGAAGATTAGATCGTCTAGATGAAATAAAAGCTAATAATTCCGGAGCCAGTATTTTGGCCATGAAAGCCGATGTAACTAATATTGATGATGTTAAAGCAGTAGTTGACAAAACTGTTGAAACTTATGGTCGAGTTGATGTTATGTGGAATAATGCTGGAATAATGCCTGTCAATGAGCTCAGAAATAGTGCTCGGACAGAATGGGATAATCTCATAAATATTAATATTCACGGTGTTCTCAATGGGATTGATGCTGTTCTACCAACAATGATTAAACAAGGTTCAGGCCATATTATTTCAACAGATTCCGTTGCTGGCCTAGTCACTCATGCTAAATTCGCTGTTTATGCCGGAACCAAAGCAGCTATTCGCTCTATCATGGAGGGACTTCGTCAGGAGGAAGGTAAGAATGGTATTAAGTCCACAACCATTTATCCTGGTCAAGTTGCAACTGAACTTGGAAATTCGATTAATAATAAAGCTTTGCGTAAGCAGATTTCGTCTGATATTAAACAACCATCGATGACTGTTCTTAAACCTGAGGAAATTGCTAAAACAGTATCATTCATAATTGACACACCTGCAAACATGTCCATCAATGAGTTAGTTATTCGTCCAACTGCAGAATTATAGATAATAAATAGTGGATGATAGTTGAAATAAGATAAAACTCGAATAATTTTTAAACGGCTGTATTCTAGTATTTACCTGAATTACAGCCGTTTAGTGTATCTAATTGACCTTTATTATTGAGTGCACCAGACGTATAAGCCGTTCTTTGGTCCGTATAGACAATGGTAGTTGCGTTACTAGTGATTTCAAACGTCTTTTTATCAATATTATATGATTTACAAAATGCTTATTTAGATAGATTGGAAGAATAAAAAATCTTTGAGAATATTAAATTTACCCTCCAAAAGTGTCTTGTTCTAAGCATAAAAAATCCTTCTATGAAAGCCAGATGAATTTATATTATTTCATCTGACAACCATAAAAGGATCAGCTCAATTGATTATCAGGCCTATTTTGCTAATGTCTATTTTTAAAAATAAAGAATTTCGAAAGAATATAGTTACCAATAATTGCTAAGATTTGACCAACAATTTTTGAACCAGTTCCATTAGCACTAAGTAATGAAATACCGACCCAAAGCGTGGCACTTTCAATTAAGTAAGTTAATATTCTGGTTCCATAAAAGACCAACATTTCAGCCAAAGCGGTATTGGATTTGTGGCGAAAGACGATGATTCGATCGACCCAAAATCCGACTTGAACCCCTAAGAACCAAGCTATAATGTTAGCAAATTGATAATTTAAATGAAACATGTGATAGAGAATGAAAAAAGTACCAAAATTTACGATAACTGAAATTATTCCCCACAGTAGATAACGAACGGCTTGTTTGCCGTTGCTTTCTTCGACTGGATCTTTTTGTTCTGGAAAGACTGGTTCAGCGTCATTAATTCCCTCAGAAACATCATCGATAGCTTTATCCAATGGAGTTTCTTTAACGTCATTTTTCTTATTCATTATTAATTAAGCTCCCCCATATATTTGCATGTAACTCAATTGTGTCTACTTAAATATTAAACCTTTTTATATATGGGAAGACAAATTTTGTGACTTATTTATCAATTACGACGCTTTTTCAAATATTCTTTGCCATAGTAAACGCCGTAGCAAATAATCAAGAAGGGAATCATATAGAACAAGGCTGAACGCTGATTGGGGTCAAAAACAATCAAGATACAAGACAACAGACTCATAATAAAGGCTGCCCAAGGCACGATTGGATACCAAGGCGTCTTAAATTTCAGCTCCGATAAATCGTGTCCAGATTTGAGAAAATTTTTACGGAAGTTGATTTCTGATAAAGCGATGGCCATCCAAACAATGACTACTGCTAGTCCGGAGATGGACACAAGGACTAAATAGACGGTTGAGGCTGCTACAACGCTTGAGACTAAGGCAAAAATTCCACCAATCATACTCAAACAAAGAGCCAACATCGGAACATCGTGTGAATTAGTTTTGGCATATTTTAAAGGAATCATGCCTTCGTGAGCTAGTGACCATAACATTCTGGTTGAAGCGTAAAGTCCGGAATTGGCAGCTGATAAAATGGCTGTTAAAACGACGAAGTTCATCAAATCGCCAGCAAAGGGCAAACCGATGCTATTGAAAACGAGCACGAAAGGACTTTGATTGACCCCGGCCTTTTGCCAAGGAATCAAGGCTGACATGACAACGATGCTGCCGATAAAAAAGATTACTAGACGTAAAAGAGTCGTATGAATTGCTCGAGGAATATTCTTTCCTGGGTCTTTTGTTTCGCCAGCTGTTACTCCAATCAATTCGGTTCCGGAAAAAGCAAAGTTCACCGTCAACATTGTGGTAAAGACAGCTTTAAAGCCGTTAGGAAAGAGACCATCTTTGAAGAGATTGGTAAATAAAGGTGCGTGAGTAGTTCCTTTAATAGGAATGACACCAAAAATTGCTAAAAAGCCAACGATAATAAAGATGACAATGGCGATAACTTTGATACTGGAAAACCAAAATTCGGTTTCGGCAAAAAAGCGTACTGATAAAGCATTTGAGATAAAAATCACTGCCATGAACAAGGCACTCCAAATCCAGGTAGGTGAATTGGGGAACCATTGACGCATAATTAGTCCTGCAGCAGTAAATTCAGAACCTAAAGCAACTGTCCAAGTCAGCCAATATAAAATGGCGACAGTAAAACCAGTTCCTGGTCCAATGTAGCGGTCAGCATAAACGTGAAAAGATCCTGTTTCCGGCATGGCGACCGACAATTCTCCTAAACACAGCATGACTAAATAGACAACAACGGCACCAATGCCGTAAGCTAAAATCGTCCCGATTGGTCCGGCTTCATGGATGGTATAACCAGAACTCAAGAAGAGCCCGGTTCCAATAACGCCGCCCAAGGAAATCATGAACAAATGTCGTGCTTCCATGTTGCGTTTTAATTTAATATGAGTTTTTTCTGTGGTAGTTTCTGTAGATTCCAACCTTCTCCTCCTTGTGTTACCCTTAAAATTAGAATAAAATTAAAAAAAGTTTAATCCTTATAATAGTCCACATTATTTTGTATAGCAAGATACTAAGAGAAATGGGAGATGTTAGTTTGCGTGATTTGATTTCAGAAGATTTAGAAAATAAAAAGGGTTTGGTAGTCGATGGAGCAATGGCAACCGAACTAGAAAAGCATGGCGTAGAGACAAATAATGATCTCTGGTCAGCGACAGCGCTGATTAAGAATCCTGAAGCTATCACTGCTGTACATAAGAGTTACTTTCAAAGCGGGGCTGATATTGCTATTACTAATACTTATCAAGCCAATGTCAAAAAATTTGAAGAATTAGGTTTAAGTGAAGAAAAAAGCAAGAATCTGATTGTTCAAGCAGTAAAATTAGCTCAAAAGGCACGCGCGGATTATTTTGATGCACTACCTAAAGCAGAACGTCAAAAAAGAGCACCACATCCTTTAGTTGCTGGTAGCGTGGGTCCTTATGGAGCATACTTAGCTGATGGCAGCGAATATCGAGGCGACTACGATTTGACGCAAACTCAATACCAAGATTTTCATCGCCAAAGAATGCAACTGTTAGATTCTGCGGGAGTCGACTTGTTCGCCTTTGAAACGCAGCCTAATTTTGAAGAGGCCAAGGCGTTAGTTGATCTTTTGGTGAAAGAATTTCCAGAACAACACGCATGGCTCAGCTTTAGTATCAAAGATACGGAAACATTGTGTGATGGAACATCATTATTTGAAGCTGTTCATTATTTCGATGAGGTCAAACAACTATCTGCCATTGGAGTCAATTGCACTACTTTAGAAAATATTGAAGAGACAGTTAAGAATATTCGGTCAGTGACTGACAAAAATATTATCGTTTATCCTAATAATGGCGATATTTACGACCCCAACACGAAAACTTGGCAAAATAATCCTCAAGCTGACACTTTCAGCGATTTAGTTCCTAAGTGGCTTGAAGCAGGTGCCGATTTAATCGGTGGCTGCTGTCGGACGACTCCGGAAGATATTCAACAAGTTTCAGAAATTGTTAATTGCTAGACACTATATATAGTAAAATAATTAAAATCTCCTACAAGATGTTCCATGTGAAACATTTGGTGGGAGATTTTTTTGTAATAATCAATAAAAATAAAAAATTTACACATGGTTTACAAGACAATATCTCATTTATACTGGAGTTATAGAGTCAGCTATGATAAGTTTTTTGTAATTAATCAGTTTGATTTTCATTTGATGGTGACTTGTAAATTTTTTCGAGAATATGGAGGGTGCTTTTTTGGAAAATGTTTTGACGATTGCCGGTTCAGATAGTTTGGCTGGTGGCGGATTAGAAGCTGATTTGAAAACTTTTGAAGAATTAGATACATTTGGTTTAAGCGTCGTTACCAGTATCGTTTCGATTCAAAAAAATGGGATTGCTATTTATCAAGAACCCATTTCTGTCATCGAGCAACAATTGGATTCGGTCCTAAATAATTTACCGATTCATTATTTAAAAACGGGTTTGCTAGGGGATTTAGCTACCTTAAAGTTGCTCACTAGTAAATTACGTCAAAGAAATCAAAAGATGGTCGTTGATCCAGTGTTAGTTTTTAAAGAGGGCGATGCGGCCATTGAAAAAGACTATCTAGATTATTATCGTCAAAACTTTTTGCCAATGGCATATCTAAGTACGCCTAACCTAGACGAAGCTGCCAAGTTGAGTGGAATGCACAAATTAAAAAGTCGAAGCGATATTCAATTGGCAGCAGAAAAAATTCAAGCTTTCGGCTGTAAAAATGTTGTTATAAAAGGTGGCAGTCGTCTTCCAGGTGAAATTGCACTAGATTACGCTAAGTTAGGTCAAGACGAGTATTGGTTAGAGGATACAAAAATTTTGACGGGTGCTATTGATGGTGCTGGCTGTACTTTTTCCGCTGCAATTACCGCACAACTTGCTCAAGGCGAATCTTTGATTTCTTCGATTAAATTTGCGAAAGAATTCGTTCATCTTGGGATTGAAAATGGGATTATCGTTAACAAAAAATTAGGCAACGTTTGGCAAGGCGCCTATCGACAAAAGAGGATAAATCATGGGGCATAGTTCAGTTAAAACAATCAGTTTGATTGCAATTTTGACGGCATTAACAGTGGGGATGTCATTGTTAGTCGTGATTCCGATTCCTAATACTAAAGGGATGGTGACCTTATGCGAGGTCGGAATTTTTACTAGTGCCATTCTGTTCAAAAATCCGGTTGGCTTTTCAGTCGGCGCTATCAGTGGCTTTTTAATCGATATTATTTCGGGTTTTCCCGTTTGGTGCCTTTTTTCATTAGTTATCCACGGTCTGGAAGGTTTTGTGGTAGCATATTTAGTACCGAAGGAAGATAAATCCATCAAAAAAATTATTTTGCCGTTACTCTTAGGCAGCATAATTATGGTCGTCGGTTATTGCTTAGCTACTATTTTACTGTTTGGAATAGCCGCCGGCTTAGCTTCAATCATTGGAAATATTTTTCAAGTTGTTTTCGGACTAGTCGTGACGCTTCTAATCGTCAAAAGTCTGGCTAGGTTCAGCAGAGTTATAAATTAAATACTTTGGGGGGATTTTAAAAATGGATTTAGAAAAAATTAATACACAGTTAACAACAATCGTAGATGATGTCTTGGCTGCAGCCAATTTAGAGGAGAATGACCTATTTGTCTTAGGATGTTCTACTAGTGAAATCGTCGGCGGCACTATTGGCAAGGAATCTAGTCCAAAAGTCGGTGAACAAGTCATCAAGACTTTGATTTCTGAATTAAAGCCTAAAGGGATTCATTTGGCTGTTCAAGGTTGTGAACATATCAACCGCAGTTTAGTAGTTGAAAGAAAAGTTGCTAAAGAAAAGGGCTTTGAAATTGTTTCAGTCGTTCCAGCTTTGCATGCTGGTGGAGCAGCCTCAATCGCTGCTTTTAAACAATTTGATGACCCAGTTGAAGTTGAACATGTCGTTGCTCAAGCAGGATTAGATATTGGCGATACTTCAATTGGGATGCACGTTAAGTTCGTTCAAGTACCGGTTCGTCCAAGTTTAGACCAATTAGGTTCAGCTCATGTAACAGCTTTACGCTCTCGTCCTAAATATGTTGGTGGTCCAAGAGCCAATTATGATCCAATTAAATAGAAAATTAAAAAGCCTTTGAGAAGATTTTTCTTTTCAAAGGCTTTTTGAATACCATCGATAACTTTTTTTTATATTCCATTATCGTAAATAAGTATTTAACCAATCTTAGTTTGTTAATTATACTGATTATTAATAAGTAAATAGTTGGAGGTAGAAAAATGGCAAAAATTTTTGTAACAGGTTCAACGACTGGCTTAGGATTTTTGATAGCCAAAGATTTAATAGCTAAGGGTAACGAAGTAATTTTACATGCCCGAAATGACGCTAAAAAGACAAAGGTTGAAAAAGAATTACCAAAAGCAAAGGCTGTGGTTGTCGGTGATTTGAGTTCAATTTCTGAGGTAAAGAGTATTGCCGACCAAGTTAATAAATTAGGGACGATGGATGCCATCATTCAAAATGCGGGCGTCTATAATAATGACTCGAAAATGACTTTCGATGTTAATGTCTTAGCACCTTATTTGTTAACAGCCTTAATCAATAAACCAAAACGAATGGTTTATACTTCATCAGGTATGCATCAAGGTTCGAGTTTAAATCTGGATGATTTAGAAAATGAAACTAGTTATTCATCATCCAAATTACAAGTCATATTATTGATGAAACAAGTGGCCAAAAAGTGGCCTGATGTGGCGGTCAATTCAGTTGATCCCGGTTGGGTGCCAACGCGAATGGGTGGAAAATTTGCCAATGACGATTTGACAATGGGATATACGACTCAGATTGAGTTAGCAACTGCCGAAAAATATCAAAAGACGACTGGTCATGATTTCCATCATTTAAGAATAGCTTCCTATGATAAACGAATTGATGATGAAAAAATACAAACTGAATTTATCGAGAAATTAGTTGAAATGACAGGCATCAAAATACCTGATTAAAAATTTGGTGACAATATCTTTTAATACAGGAATTATCCCGCTTGTGCTATATTTAAAGCGATTTAGTTCAAGGGGGAACCAGCTATGGAAATGATGATTTCAACTTTTATTATCACTTTGGCAGCAGTCATCAGTATTTTTTTGGCACAAGCCTTTCAAAAAGTATCAGTTAGTTATTTTAGTATGCTGATTGGAGGAATTGTCGCTTTAATTCCTGCTTTAGGGAATCATATTGAGAATTTTAGCTCAGAAATATTTATTGGCTTGATTGTTGCACCATTGTTATTTTTTGAAGGACAGGCTACTAGACTGAATTTAGTTGGCAAAGAATTCAAGCACATTGTTCAAACAGCACTCTTTTTAGTTGTTTTGTGTATGATAGCAGCTGGATTTAGCGTTTGGTTCATTGGTGATTTGAGTTTGCCGCTAGCTTTTATTTTGGCAGCAATCAGTACCCCAACTGATGCGACAGCCTTGGATTCAGTGAGCAATGGTTTAAAAACCCCGAACACAACTGGAACTTTTTTAAAATTGGAGTCGCTTTTCAATGATGCGACCGGTATTATTTTGTTAAATATGACAGTTTTATGGTATGTCAACGGCTATATCGATTATGGAGAAACGATTTTAGACTTCTTGATTTCTGCTGTTGGTGGAGTTTTGTTTGGTTTCTTAGCAGCTTTTGTGATGGTTTTATTTCGTCAAGTTTTATTGAGAACTTCGTTTAATTCATTGAACGCGCAAAACATTCTTTATATTATTACGCCATTAATTATTTACTATTTGGCTGAAAAAATTAGTGTTTCCGGGATTATTGCCGTAGTCTGTGCAGGATTAGTTCACAACGCTGAAGCTCAGCGGACTAAATTGACGAATGCACCTCAAGTTCAACAAGGTTTTGGTTTGGTTTCAATGATTACCGAAATTTTTAACAGTATGGTCTTTGTGATTTTAGGATTCATGTTCGTTAAAATTCTTAGTGATGAAAAGATTACTACTAATTCTTTGAATTGGATTTTTATTGGGATAATCTTATATCTGGTTAGTTTAGTGATTCGTTATTTCTATGGTTGTTTACGACTAAAATTGAAGAATCGTTCAGCTTGGATATTCTCATTAGGCGGCGTTCATGGAGCCGTGACGTTAGCCTTAGCCTATACTTTAGCTGAGGCCCACGTGAAGACGGGTGATTTCAATTTAGTTTTAATGTCGGAAAGCGTTTTGATAATTTTGAGCTTGATTGTGCCGACAATTATTTTTCGATTTATTTTGCCTAAAGACGTTTCCAATACGGAAATTTCGCAAGAGGTCACGCAATTGCGGCAAAATATGGTTCATCGAGCAGTCGAAGCTGTTAATCAGATGTATCTGCCTGACAATGTGAAGCAATCGGTCATTTATGATTTGAGAAGTCAAAAGCAGCGGACAAAAACGAAGGATTTTATGAAGGCCTGGTTAGATGTAGTCAGACATCCAGAATTTACCGGACCTGAAAAGGAATTGGAAATGCGAGCATTTATGAATGCTTTTTCCAAAGAGCGGGCTTATTTAGATATGATTTCGCAAAGTGAAATTAAGTATCAAGATTATGTTTATGACTTATATAATGAGGTTCTTTTAGCGGAAACTTTGGTGATTGAACCCTTAAAAGAAAGTGATGATGTTTGAAAAATGCCTTAGTTTCATTGTTATAATAGGCTTCTAAAGAACAACAACTAGTTGGCGAAAGCAGGATCAATATGGAATATAATGACAAATATCATTTAACTAAAGATCAAAATCGTCGTTTTGCTCGCATGAATTTTACTAGACTAGTCCATACGAATGCAAGATTTGAAGGTATCAATACGACACTTCCTCAGACACAAACAATTATGGATGGAATGGGAGTCGATGGCGTTGATATAGATGATATCAATACCATCGTACAGATAAAAAGAGGCTGGCAATTAATTACTGAAAGTGACAAGTCATTGAGTTTAGAATTTGAAAAAAATATCAATAAAATCGTTGCTAAAAATGATGCACTGGTTCCTGGTGAATTTAGATCAGGTCAAGATACAGTTGATATTGGTTTGGATGAAGACCTTGTTCCTGATATGGTAGATATCTCTAAAGAAGAAAAATATTTGAATCAATTAATGGAGTCCAATTTATCAGTAACTGAAAAGTCAATTAGAGTTATGTATCATAATATGCGGGGTCAACTTTTCTGGGATGGTAATAAACGAACAGCAACCCTTATCGCAAATAAGTTGATGATTGATAATGGAGCAGGGTTGATTAATGTGCCTCTTAATTTATGGACACAATGGAACAAATTAATCACTGACTACTATCAAACCAATAAAGTAGATGATTTGTTGAAATGGACATACACTAATGCAATACAAGGAATAGATATAAAATAATATTACACATAAATTTACTAAAAAAAGTCGAGACAATTAATACATCTTCAAATAGATGTAAAAGTGTCTCGACTTTTTGAATAAGCTTTTTAAGCTAATAATTTTCGATTATACCAATAAACTAGGACGATTAAAGGTAAAGTTATCATCATTATAGGATAGAACCATGCTATTGGTAAGAAATTACTGATTAAACCACCAGTAATAGGACCAAGCGACATCCCTAAATCAACTCCGATAAAGAAAGTACTGTTGGCAATCCCGTGTTCATCAGGATTAACGACCATCAAAGCTTTAGCTTGACAGATTGAAAACATCAGACCATACCCAACAGCTAATCCAGTGGTACTGACTAGTAAAAAGAACCAGTTAGTCAAATGAGTTAAACCAATCAGTCCAATAAAATTACCGATTAAACTCATCCATAAAAATTTATGGAAGGGGACTCGGTCAAAGAGATCACGCATTACTAATCGCAAGACTAGTAAAATAACTGCATAAATTGGAAAGAAAATTTCCGCGGAGACATTGAAGTGACGCTGTGCAATATAACTTACGATGTAAGTTTGACTGGCAAAATATGGCAATGAAAATAGCAATAATATGATTGCGATTGGAACAACTCGTGGTTGCACAATCCTTAATTGGTGCGGTTTAGAAGATTTAGAACTTTTCGTAGGTAAGCCTTTATTGGTCACGAATTGAATCATGATTATTAATAATAAACTGCAAGTTGCTGCCACCCAAAAAGCTGATTGATGACTGACATGTTGGTAAAGATAAATACTGATTGCAGGACCACAAGCCATACCTAGAGCATTAGCTAAACCATAGATTCCCATTCCGGCACCAACACGAGTGGGTGGGAGTAAGTCAGCAATCCAAGTCGACATACAAACAGAACAAAGAGTGTATCCTAATCCATTAATAATTCTTAAAAAAGTTATTAAAGCAATATTAGTCGTTAGACTGTAACTGAAATTAGCAATCAGTAAAAAAGAAGCCCCAATCATGGTCAACTGATATTTAGAAACTCGATCAGTTAAATTTCCCGCGATTGGTCTTAAAAGTAATGAAGTAATATTCATAATTCCAGCAACTAAACCGGCGATGGCACTAGTAGCACCAACGCTTTGTGTGAATTGAGCGATAATCGGCGTAATTAACATCGAACTCATCATGTAAAAGAAACTGGCAATTAGAACTAAGACCACATTAGGTGTGTATAAACGATCTTTCATAATATGATTCACTTTCTAGAACTTAAAAAAATAGTGATTATTTCTCCAAATCCCGCTTAATAGATTGATGTATCAAAATGCGAGGATTCTAAATGAATTAAGAAGTCTTTTGATACAGCATGATTTCCATTATATTCCAAATTAATCTGGCAATGAACCTTTCACTAAAAGAAAGCGTTACTTATAAGAAATGAAAGCTCTCTAATAATTTAAAATATAATGCAAAAAAGGACATAACCGAAAATCACGGTAATGACCTTACAATTTAGTGAAGAAATATGTTTTTAGAAAGTGTCGTTAACTAGCTTGTTGGTCAGGATTCTTAAAGGGTCCTTTGACATTTACTTTAGTACCAGAATCAATCAAAGCCATTTTGAATGTCTTCTTATTGATGGTAAAAGCTAAAAGATTATTTTCATCGGGAATCTGGGCAATCGTTAGACGTTGATAATTATTTTTGACCCCCATGGTTTTGCTAAAAGAAACGAGATAATAATCGCCAATTTCCGGAACGTTTTCTAAATGTTCCAATTTGATAACCAATTGATTAGTATTTTTGTTTATTTTACGATTTTCGACCACTGTTCCTGAAACCTTTTGGATAGTTGAGTTAAATAGTGTCATAATTCATGCCTCCCATTATTAAATAAATCAATCTTCAATTTAGATAATAATACTTCCTAAAGCTAGCTTTATGTCAAGAAATATGCAAAGTTAATAATAATTGCATTAATCAGAAATAGCTGTTACTTTAATAGGTGCAATATGCACGTAAATTAAAAAACATAAAAAGAAGGAATTTATATGAAAGCAGCAATCGTAAAAGGGGCAGGAATCAATCCTGTTTATGCAACATTTAAGGAACCAGAAGCAACAAAAGATGAACTTAAAATTAACGTTTCAGCAGCGGCTTTGAGTAATTTTACTAAAAACCGTGCTTTAGGAAACCACTATTCTTCGACTAATGATTTTCCAATTATCGCTGGAGCTGACGGTGTAGGAACTACCAGTGAAGGTAAACGAGTATATTTTCTAATGCCGACTGCACCATTTGGATCTTTAGCCCAACAAACTATCGTTAATAAAAACCTAACTGTGCCAATTCCTAAAGATTTGGATGATGTTAGTGCAGCAGCTATTGCTAATCCAGGAATGTCATCTTGGGTCGCTTTAGTTTACCGAGCCCATTTTGAAAAAGGACAAACGGTTTTGATCAATGGTGCTACTGGAAGTGCTGGCAGTTTAGCAGTTAAAATTGCTTACCATTTAGGTGCTAAAAAAGTTATCGTTACTGGACGCAATGCGAAGAAGTTAGCTAATTTAGGAGCCGATGCAGCAGTTTCATTTGATATGATTGCTGAAAATGGTGCCACTGAATTTGCGGAAAAATTGAATCCATACTTCAAAGAAGGAGTAGATGTAGTCTTAGATTACTTGTGGGGCGATAGTTCTTTAGCTATCATGACAGCTCTTGCTAAAGCGGGTAATAAGAATAAAAGTCGCTTCGTCAGCGTCGGTGCTGCTAGCGGTCAAAATGAAATTAGTTTGCCTTCAGCATTATTACGTTCTTCAACGATTGAAATTCTTGGCAGTGGCGCTAAGAGTGCCTCGATGCAAGAATTATTAATAAGTATTAAGGATGTCTTTGAATTTGCAGCGACAGAAAAAATTTCCATGCCAGTCAAGACTTATCCACTAACAGAGATTGAGGATGCTTGGAACGCACCAACCCAGCCACGTGTCGTTGTTGAGGTGAAATAAGTTAATGGAAGAAGAAATCTATAAATATTTTGTAAATATCCTGACTTTCTTCAATCGCACTGATCGGGATAAAAAATTA
Organism: Companilactobacillus halodurans; assembly: GCF_009600995.1. NCBI lineage: Bacteria > Bacillati > Bacillota > Bacilli > Lactobacillales > Lactobacillaceae > Companilactobacillus > Companilactobacillus halodurans. The sequence goes on from NZ_VDFO01000026.1 coordinate 36,038, forward strand.
ATTCAAGCAGCTGGCGTCAAGTTAGAAGCTACCTCATTACAAGCGTTTATCAGTATCGGGAGGATGCAGCCAACGAAGGTCAGTGATTTGGCAAATGTTTTGGGCAAGAATCATTCCAGTACCAGCCGACAAATTGATAAGCTGGAACGAAATGAATTAGTTGTGACCCATAATTCAAAAAAAGATTCTCGGATTCGAGAAATTTATTTATCACAAAAGGGTGAGCAAATAATAAAGAAAATCAATGCGGCTAGATCAGAGACGATGCAATCAGCTTTTGATAATTGGCAAGAAGCGGATAAGGAAAACTTGCTTTCAAGTTTGCGACACTTGTCTAAAACATTGGATGAAATTGACGATAAATAATTTATGGTTAGATATTTTTACTCAATTCGAGAAATCTGTATATAATGTTAATGTTATGAAGAGAAATTAGCGTTGAATTTAATCAGAGATTTTGGAGGGGAATATCATAGATAAGAAGCAGTTACGTAAACGTCAAATTCAAAAATTGAATGAGAATAAGCACCAAGTAGTTATCGAAAGCCAGCAATTATTGGAAAAGTTGAAAAAGACTCCTGAGTGGCAAAAGGCTACTTCAATCGCTACAACAATCAGTGGTCCATTTGAAGTTGCAACGACGCCAATTATTAAGGCTGCCCAAGCGGTTGGTAAAAAAGTTTATCTACCAAAGACGATGCCTAAGCGTCAATTAGCCTTTATCCACTTTACCAGTGCCGAAGATTTAGTTGAGAGCAATTTTGGGATTCCTGAGCCAGTTTATGATGCCGGCTTAGTCAATCAAGAACCTGACTTGGTTATCGTACCAGGATTAGCTTTTGCAACTGATGGCAATTATCGCGTTGGTTTTGGTGGCGGCTATTATGATCGTTTTCTTGCCGATTACCAAGGCAAAACCGTTGCCTTAGTTCCTTCAGTGATGCAGTTTGAAAAGGCCGATTGGCCAGTCTTTGACCATGATATTAAAATCGACCGTTTGATTTTAGTTTAGTGTACTAAATGTGTACTCAATACCCAGTAATTTTTATGCAACTTTTTATTAAATGAACTATGATTATCTTGATAACTAGATTTGAATTTAGTCATCAAGATATTTTTTAGCTTAAGATGTAAGAAGATGAAGTTATGAAGTTATTGAAAAAGAATCTCTTAAAAGCCACAGTTTTGGCTTTAGGTATTAGTGCGTTGGCGCTTCCTGCGACCATTAATGGCAATGAAGCAAAAGCAGCTGATTTACAATACGGATTAACTAGCATTGGCAATTCAATAGTTACTGTCAAAGATAATTCAGCTGAATTGTATAATGCTTTGGGACAACCAATTAATCAAAAGTTGTCTGAAAATTCCAGTTGGAAGACCAATCTGGAAAATACGATTAGTAACGGCAATTATTTTGGCGTTGGTAAAAATGAGTATCTCAAAGCTTCAGATGTAAATTTCTTGATGAATGAGGGAGCTTCCAAGTACGGTCAAATTAGTAGCACGCCTTATGATGGCGTTGTAATTACCAATTTGTCTGGAGCAACTGTCTACGATGCAGCTGGCAAAGCTAGTACAAAAATTTTACCAGCAGGTTCAGCTTGGAAAGTTGGAACCCAAAACAATCTTCCCAGTGGCACATACTTTCAAATAGGAGCAAATGAATACGTCAAGGGAAATGATGTTCGAGTTTATCAAGAAACCCTTGTATATCCGATTAAAGAAGATATAACTTTAAGAAGTGGAAGTCCCATCACGCTTTATGATAAGAATGGGCAAGTTCTAAATAACAAGACTTTGAGTCCTGATAGCAGCTGGTATAGCGATGAATTTGCGGATATCGGTCATGTGGGATATTATCGTGTAGCTAATAATGAATATGTATGTATCGTTGATGTTCAAGCGTAGAAATAAATAAACCAAAATAATCGATTTTGGTTAGTGTTATATGCCGTTCTCCATAGCAAAGCAAATTTGGCTGGAACGATGTGGGCACGACTTTAAGCCTTTGCCAAGATCAGGCAAAGTCTTAAAGCTCGGCCTTATTCTAAGCAATAAATTGCTAAGAATAATTTCACATCTGAGCCAATTTGCTTTGCTATTCCGGACTGGATTGTGGTTTTATTCTTTATACTAAAAACAGAAAACCTCCAATTAGATAATAGTTTATCGACTATATCTAATTGGAGGTTATTTTTATCTGAAATTACTTGAAATAAATAATAAGTGACGTTATCCAGTTGGTAGTGGCAGCTTTGTGGATGCTCAGTACTGAAATTCTACTTAGCGATTTATCGCTTAGTAGAAGACCGGACTTTTTGACAATTCCCGGTTTTGGAATTGGCTTAAAGTTGCGTCCAGTACGTTCCAGCATCCACAAAGCAGAACGGACGACGAAATATTTTTACCAAGACGATTTGTCAAAGCCTTTTAATAGCAACTATTTCAGATTATCCATATACTTTGATAAAGATTTGAAATATTGTTTTGAGGTGAGATTATGACAATCGATACTGACAAATTAGAATTTGGTTTAGATACTTTTGGCGACGTCGCATTTAACGATGATGGAAGTAAAATGACCTATCGTCAGTCTTTGCAAAATATTTTAAAAGAAGGGCGGTTAGCAGACAAATTAGGAATTGATGTCTTTGCTTTAGGTGAACATCATCGGGAAGAATATTCGATTTCCAGTCCTGAAATCATGCTGTCGGCTTTAGCAAGTACGACTAAAAATATCAAATTAAGTACCGCAGTAACTGTTTTAAGTTCAGATGATCCGGTCAGAGTTTATGAACGTTTTGCAACACTAGATGGAATTTCCAATGGTCGAGCTCAAATTATGTTGGGTCGCGGTTCTTTTACTGAATCGTTTCCATTATTTGGTTATGATTTAGCAGATTATAACGAATTATTTGAAGAAAAAATTGCTTTGTTTAATGAATTGATAACTAAAGATAAAGTGACTTGGAGTGGTCAAAAAACTCAAAGTTTGGCCAATCAAACTGTCTATCCAAGAATTGAACAACATCAATTGCCAGTCTTTGTGGGTATTGGCGGAACTCCGGAATCAGTTTTAAGAACGGCAAAGTACGATTACAATATGATGATTGCCATCATTAGTGGCGAAGCAATTCGTTTTGAACAATATATTGAACTTTATAAAAATGCCACTAAAGAATATGGGGCAAAAGTGCGTCAAATCGGCGTTCACTCACATGGAATCATTACTGAAACTGACCAAGAAGCCTATGATATTGGCTGGAAATACATCAAGCAAAGTATGGATAAAGTGGGCTTAGATCGTGGCTGGCCACAAATGACTAAGAGCCGTTATGATTTTGAAGTCGGTCAAGGAGCTTATTATGTCGGCTCAATTGAAACAGTGGCTCAAAAAATTGCTCAAACGATTTCGGAATTAGATATTTCCAGATTTGATTTAGTATATGGAACTGGCGGTCAAACAGAAAGTACACGAATTAAGACGATTGAATTATACGCAACAAAAGTAATTCCACGAGTTAAGGAAATTTTGGAGAGTGAAGATGATGAGTAAATTAACGATTGGTATCATTGGAGCTGGAAAGTTAGGGATGACCTTAGCTAAATTAGGGATCGATGCTGGCTATACGATTAATATTTCCGGTTCAAAAGCCCCTGAAAAGATTGATTTGTCAGTCAGCGTCTTAGCCAAAGGTGCTAATACGATGTTGACTAAAGATGTGATTGAAAATTCTGATGTAATAATTTTAGCTTTGCCACTAAGTAAATATCACCTTTTAGATTCAAAACTATTAAAAGATAAAATAGTGATTGATGCGATGAATTATTGGTGGGAAATCGATGGCGATGAAAGTCAGTATTATGATGAAAAAACGACTTCATCAGAGAATGTTCAAAAATATTTTGCCGAAAGTATCATTATTAAAGCCTTTAATCACATGGGCTATCACGATTTAGCCGCAACAACCGGCAAGAATCAAGCGATGGTTTATGCTGGAAATAATCAAGAAGCTTTGGAAAAGGTGGCAGAAATCATTAAAGATTTTGGCTTCGTGCCTTATTATTTAGGAACTTTAGACCAGACTAATCCGTTACAGCCACATGGCAGTTTGTTCGGTGTAAGTGCTGATGTAACAGAGGTTGAGAAAATATTAAGCAAATAAAAACACCAATTCACAAAAATCTGAATTGGCGTTTTTTATTAGCATTTATATTAGTCACTAACAACAATCATTGATTTGATGACTTTACGGTCAGTCATTGCTTGATAAGCATCATTGATTTTGTCTAGTGGAAAACTCTTTGTGAAGACTAGTCCAGGATTGATTTTGCCATCTAGAACAGCTTTCAATAGAAGTTCTTTATCATAAGTCGTTACTGAAGCAGGTCCACCGGCTAAAATAATATTGCTTTGGAATGAAGTAGCAACGTCCATTTTTGGTTCATGTGGCAAACCGACACGGCCAACGATTGAACCAGGACGACCGACTTGCATAGCTGTTTTAGTAGATAATTCAGTTCCGACACATTCAAGGACAGCGTCAGCACCAGCATTATTAGTTAGAGCAAGCATCTTTTTGACGCCTTCATCACCACGTTCAGCAATATTGTCAGTTGCACCGAATTTCTTGGCTAGAGCTTCTCTATCAGGGTGGCGACTAGTTGAAATGATTTTTTTAGCACCGAGTAATTTAGCAGCAATAATACCACATTGACCAACGGCTCCATCACCCATAACGACAACAGTATCGCCAGCTTTAACATTAGCTACTCGAGCAGCGTGGAAACCTGTTGCCATAACATCAGCTAAAGTTAACAGAGACTTCAACATGCCTTCGCTGTAATCGCTAGGTTTGCCAGGAACTTTGACTAAAGCCCATTGACCATGTTGGAATCTGATGTATTCAGATTGATTGCTCTTGCTAAAGTTATCGTCGTGGTTTTGGCAATCGCCGTCGAAACCAGCTAAGCAAGCAGGACAGTGACCACAGCCGTGCGTGAAGGGTGCAATTACAAAGTCTCCAGGCTTTACAGTGGTGATATCCGAACCAACTTCTTCAACGATTCCGATTGCTTCATGACCATCATTAGTTGAATTATTATCTTTTTTGTCGAATCCGCGATATGCCCAAAGGTCCGATCCACAGACGCAAGCACGAATGACTTTGATGATGACATCGTCATTTTCTTTGATAGTTGGTTTTTCGACATCTTTAACTGTCATTTGACCAGCTTTTTCAAAAATTGCTGTTTTCATGTACAATTTTTTCCTCTTTTCTTAAACATTACTTTAAGTATAACTTTTCATTTAGAAATAGAGTAATAATTGTAAAAAATATCAACGAATTATTGAAAAGATTTTCTGTACAAAATCAAAAACCTGTCATAAATAATCTGATGATGTTAATATATTCAATTGCAAAACAAAAAGCTATCACGAATAGGTGTGATAGCTTAAATGATTTTTGTTAGAATAATTAAAAAACCGACCATGATTTTCATCATAATCGGTTTAAGCGATAATCGCATTTATGGGTGGTCAGGGGATCGAACCCTGGACCCACGGATTAAGAGTCCGTTGCTCTGCCAGCTGAGCTAACCACCCATGTGTCTTACTGGTTGAAACGTTTCCCTCTCAACCAACGAGATATATCATACCATAGGCTCCAAATTCATAGCAAGTATTTTTTTAAAAAAAGTTCAAAATTTTTAAGGTGGGTTTATGACGATTTTGTTTTAATGGGAAATAACTAGTATAATGTTGATGTCAAGGAGATATAATATGGCTAAAAAAATTCTAGTAGTAGATGATGAAAAACCGATTTCCGATATTGTTAAATATAATTTGGAAAATGAAGGCTACGAAGTCATAACTGCTTTTGATGGACAAGAAGCATTAGATAAAGTAGAAGAAGACGATCCAGATCTTATTTTGCTAGATTTGATGCTCACAGTTATCGACGGTCTTGAAGTAGCAAGAACTATCAGAAAAACTAAAGATACTCCAATTATTATGTTAACGGCTAAAGATACCGAAATCGATAAGGTTATTGGCCTAGAACTTGGGGCAGATGATTACGTTACAAAGCCATTCTCAAATAGAGAATTAGTAGCACGTGTCAAAGCACGTCTAAGAACGCAAACGCATGCTCATAGTGAAGATGCCAAAAGCAGCGAAATCAAAATAGGTGACCTAACCATTCTCCCCGATGCTTATACGGTAACTAAGAATGGTAAAGAAATAGAGTTAACGCATCGTGAATTCGAGTTGTTGCATTATTTAGCACAACACATCGGACAAGTGATGAAACGGGAACACTTGCTTCAAACAGTTTGGGGATATGACTATTTCGGTGATGTCAGAACAGTTGATGTTACCGTCAGAAGATTGCGTGAAAAGATTGAGGATAACCCAAGTCAACCAGAATGGTTGATGACAAGACGTGGGGTTGGATATTATTTGAGAGATCCGGACGCAGATTAAAAGAGAGCGAAACAGGGGCGGTCAGCCCTCGGAGCCTAAGACAATTTCACAGATTGCTCGCGTACTTTGCGAGTGATATGGGAAATTGTCTTAGGTGCAGAGGGTTGCCCCTGTGTAGCTCGTTTAAGTTAGAGAGCGAAACAAGCCCGGTAGCTACCGAGGATTAAGACAATTTCACGAATTGACTGCGAAGCAGACAAGGCGGGAAATAGGCTTAACCGGAAGTAGCTGGCTTGTGTAGCTCGTTTCCACTATAAAACAGTGAACAAGAACCATAAAAAAGAGGCTGTTCGTCAAATTAAGTTGATGGCAGTTTACATAAGCAGTTAGATCATAATTGGTCTAGCTGTTTTTTATTTGGCTGACGAGCTTGCTCGGAGCCAAAAAATTTGAAGATTGATACGCTTAAT
>NZ_VDFO01000027.1:0-42851 GCF_009600995.1 Companilactobacillus halodurans
TTCACTCCTGTTTGATTTGGTTTGGTTGCTTAAATCTTAACACGAGAACAGTGATGTTCTTTTTTTATCTAAAAGAGAATAAAAAACTGGCGTTGATTTATTCATCAACACCAGAAAGTTTAGAACCGAATAAATCAACTTGGCAGCCCTTTTTGATCCCTTTATCAATCTCTCACGGGTATCACAAAGTCCAAGTTGATATACAAAATAATGACGACGACAATAATAATCAAATTGTTAAGCATTGTGATGACCCCTTTTCATTTCAAAAATTAGAATAAAATTAAATTGAGTTCAGAATACTATCAGATCAATCAATTGTCAATAACTTTTTATTTTTTAGTAAAGCGATTTTTTCAATCGCAAAATCACTGATATAAAAGTTTTTAAAAATAATTTATGTAATTAAATATACTATTTAAGGGCGTGAAAAAAGATTACTTTATGTCATTAAATTTGATTAATTTTTAGTTGACTTTTTCTAATTATCGTCTAATAATGCAGTTACAAAAAATTTTGGAGGCGGTATTTATGAAATACGCAGTATTAGGTGCAGGTGCAATGGGTTTACGATATGGTGTTCTTTTGCAGGAAGCAGGCTTTGATGTCGACTTTGTCGAGATTTGGCAACCACAAATTGACAAAATTAACGAACAAAATGGCGTCTTTGTTTCCCGTGATCACGTGAATAAGCATTTGGTGCCCGTCAACATTTATACCCCCGAAGAATACAACGGTGATCCTGACGTGTGGATTGTCTTTACTAAGCAAATGCAATTGGCCGATGCTTTGAAACGAACAGCACATGCCTTTAAAAATCATCAATATGTCGTTTCACCAATGAATGGTATGGGACATATTGAAAAACTCAATCAATATTTTGATAAAACTAGAGTCATCGGAGCTACCGCTTTGATTGGTACTGTTTTGAATGGTCCTGGGGATGTTGATTTCATTGGAGCAAAAGGTGCCGGTAGTATGAATATGGCTAACGAAACTGAAAAACCTGATGAAATGACGCATAAAATTTTTGATGATTTCAAAAAATCCGGCTTGAATCCTGTTTTGACAACTAACTTCTTGGGCACTTTGATGGCCAAAGTTATTTTCAATTCAGTCGTTAATACTTTGTGTACGATGTTTGAAATCCAAATGGGCGAATTCATCCAATCACCAGTCGCTAAAAAATTGAGTCAACAATTGATCAATGAAGCCTTTGACGTCTGTGAAAGAGCTGGCATCACTTTGTTGAATACTCGTGAAGAGGAAATGAAATCAGTTGAATATGTCAGCAGCGTTTCCAATCCTTTGCACTACCCTTCGATGTACCAAGATATGTCAAAGGGTCGTAAAACTGAAGTCGACTATATTAACGGCTATATCTATCAATTAGGATTAAAATACCATTACGAAGCTAAAACACACGACTTCTTGCGTAATTTAGTTCACCTGGCAGAATTCTCGCGTGATTTCGATGTTGACGCCTTAGAAAAATCTGTCCTTGCAACAGAAATGGTAAAATAAATTCAAATTTTCCCTTTCTTTTCTTTTTGATTGAGTTAAACTAAATAACAATCAAATTATTAAAAATAACTAATTTGATGAATAATTTTTAATAAATCAGAAAGAGGGATTGAAATGAAAATTTTTCTATACGGAATTCGACCAGATGAGGCAGAATACTTAAAACAGTGGAATGCCCTTAATCCGGATATTGAAACTGACTACACAGACCAAATATTTACCGACGAGACAGTCGATTTGTCTAAGGGCTATAACGGCGTTGTACTCTTGCAAACGCAACCCTATACACGAACAGCCTTGCAAAAGTTGCATGATTTTGGCGTAAGTAAAATCTCTGTTCGTAACGTTGGTTTGGACGGCTTCGACTTTAAGGATCTCCGTGACTTAGGATTTTCATTGACAAGTGTCCCTGTTTATTCACCCAATGCGATTGCTGAACACACAACTAGTTTGATTCTGAGATTGCTCAGACGTGTCCCAGAATTTGATAAGAAATTCGCTAATGCCGACTTCCGCTGGTTCCCTACGATTGGTGAAGAAATCAATGGTAAAACAGTCGGTATCGTAGGTACTGGTCATATTGGGTCAGTCGTTGCTAGACTTATGATGGCTTTTGGCGCTAAAGTCGTTGCTTATGATATTAAACCTAACCCTTATCTAGAAAACTTGGGAATTTATGTCGACAGTCTCGATGAAGTCTTGAAACAAGCCAATATCATCACTTTGCACACTCCGCTAGCAAAAAGAGATATTCATATGATTGACGAAGCCGCTTTTGCAAAAATGAAGGATGGCGTTATCTTTATCAATGCTGCCCGTGGTGGCTTAGTTGATACTGATGCTTTGATCAAAGCCTTAGACAGTGGCAAAGTTGGCGGTGCTGGCTTGGATGTTTTGGAAAGTGAAAATGACGTCTTCCAAAAGAAATTTGATAAGATTTCTGACGTTAAAGATCCTCAATTCCAAGCTTTGCTCAATCGTGACAACGTCATTATGACTCCTCATACAGCCTTCTATACTACGACTGCTGTTCATAATATGGTCTTTGATTCTTTGAATGACAATGTAAAGATGCTGACCGGTAAAGCTCCTAAATACCCAGTTGATATCAGTGAAAACTAACAATAAAAATTTAACGGTCGTACTAGTTCTTAAAAGAATTAGTGCGACCGCTTTTTTGTTCTTTTTATAAATATAGTTATCAGGCATATATACAATGAGTATAGAATAATATATCAAAAAACAATATTTTAATTTTCGATATAGGCTTTTTTAATATGTAATCAAGCTATAATTAAATCGTCAAAGAACCATTAATTTATGTAATGGCTTTCATTTTAAATAACTATAAGGGAGGTAGTTATTAACTATGAAAATAAAATTACTCATCGTTTTAACTAGTTGTTTACTCTCTTTAATTTTGCTTAAATTTTGCGATAGTTATAATTTTGTTTTAGCAGATGATACTGATGAACAAAGCGCCATTGATTCTGCCCCCAATGGACTCGACATTAAAAATTACTTTTCCGACATTGTGAATCCTAAAATGAATGGCAGCAATTATCGTGATCCATTCACTGAAAATAATGCTCACATAAGAAGCAAAACTGGTAGTTCTACTCAAAATACTATTTTATCTTTAGCCAGTGAACCTAGTGATACTGGAGCAATTTGGTCTGATCCAGATACAGGAAATGCTTTTGATATTTCAAAAAAGCAGATTATTTCTGCTTGGTTATACTTTGGTCCTTATAATATGGATAAAAATAAAGAGGGCGAAGGCATTGCACTTGTTCTTCAAAATGATCCACGTGGTGCCTACGCTATGGGAGCTGGTCGTGAAGGACTGGGAGTTGATGGTTACGATAAAACAACTTTTGTAAAGGGTCTCCTAACTAATTCCGTTACTTATCCTACCTCTCAATATTTAGTTAATACCGCTGTTTCTAACAGTGTTGCGCTTGAATTTGACAGCCACACTAACTCATCGAATACAAAAGACAGTGCTCCTATACGATATAAATCAGGAGTCTATCTTAATTATGATTATTCTTTAGATGCTTTCGACACTACTGATTTAACAATAAAAGCTCCAGCAGGTTTCCCAGCTAATACAAGTTTAGGTGCTGGAGATAGCGGGTTTGGTCATATCTCTTTAACATTCCCAGGAACATCTGAATCCTATGCTTTTACAAATCGAATCACTAGTGAAAATAATGATTATCAAAATTTTGAAAAAGCAACTTCCCTATTTCACACTGAAAATACTCCAGCTTATTTGATAAATGGTACTGACTCTCAGGGAAATACAACTTATTGGCATCATGTCACTTTAACTTGGACTCCTGAAGATTCAAAGCTTCATTATGCCTTTAATGATAAAGACATTGATGGTACCACCGTTCCTGAAGGTGGTGGCGGAAAACTTTCTAAACGGATAGATAAGAATATCCAACTAAATCCAGCAATTTTTAATTTACCTGCCGGACAATCAAAAATTCGTTGGGGTTTTACTGGTGCCAATACAGCTACAAGTGGCGTTCCCAGCAAATTAGTCGTCCTCGAATCAATTCCCGCTTTGTTAAACGCTACAGCAGATTCCACAATTTACGATCAAACACTCGATAAAACGATTACTAACGATTCAACTGATTATTTCGTTAATGATGGCGATAATGTCGATTTGAATTACAACTTAAAATACGATATTGGTAATATCAGCTGGCAAGGAATCACCGCTACAATAACCTTGCCGCCACACTTTACGCCCATTGCTGGAAATATTGGCACCATCACTTATGGAAACGGCACAGTTGAAGATTTAGCAGACAGCGATATAAAAGACGGTGTTTTGACTCACAAATTAACCAAACCCATTGATACCAACGCCAAAATCGTTATTCATGGCAAAGTAGATAACAAAACTTTGACTGATTACCATATCACGTCTAAACCTGCCAAGTTTGAAGGAACCAACGATATCACCTCGACTGCTACGCCACCGTTTACTATCATGTTCATTCGGACATGGAAATTAAACCTCAAGCAACAAAATCCAATTGACCTGCTCTATCAAGAAGAAAACACCAAATTAGATTTACCCACCGATTTATCCTATGATGAGGATCACAATTTCCTAAAAGATGACCCAATTCATTATGATATTAAAATAAATAACTACGATTTCACATATGATGCTACTGCTCAATCTGAAACGAGTACTTCTAATACTCCAATTCCATTAAAGCAGGTCATTGATGCAAAGGATAGCAATCTCTTTTGGAATATTTTTCAAATGAATACGACACAAACCATTTATGTGACGGCTAAAGACAAAGACGGAATAACTTCAAACACCATTCCCTATACTGTCAACGTTTTACAAAACCATCTGTTGAAACTCTCCGTATCGCCGAACATTGATTTTCAAACCATTGTTCAGTCCAATTCAAAAAAATTAATCAAACGTCAAAATAATAATTTTAATTTATCCGTTATAAGTTTAAGAGAGCCCTGGCAACTAACCGCCACCGCAACTTTATTAGCGGACAACAAGACAGATTTTAAAGGCAATCTCGTTTTTAAGAATAATCAAACTACGCAAAACCTCTTAAATTCCCCTATTGATATTTACGAAGATTCCACCTCAAGCGATACTGAAAAAACAACCAATATATCAGGAAATTGGAGTAATGATTCTGGCATTCTTTTAAAGCAAACAAATCAAAATGAAGCCGGTCAATACCAGGGAACAATCACTTGGACATTGGGTGATTATCCAGTGTTATAACGGTGCAATCATTATAAAAAATCAAAAATTGAGTTTGACAAAATAAAAATCAGGGTGTAAATTAGCACCAATCAATAATTAAAGAGTATTTAATCTAATTAGACGTAGAAAAGAAGAGTAAATCAATTAGTAGTTTGAAAAGTGACTGTCAGATAGTGAAAAGGCAGAACCAACGTTGATTGAAGATGAGCTTGGAGTCTTACCTAGGTGCAAGCCAAAGGTACGCAAGGATGCGATATCATCCCGGACATATTAGTGTCGTTGAGGTATTTTGTGAGAGCAAAGTATAAATTAGGGTGGTACCACGGTGATCGTCCCTACATTGCAGAATTATTCTGTATATGTAGGGACGATTTTTGCGTTCTCTTAGTGGTTTCACCACTTAGAGAACGCAAACGGGGGCGTCTAAATGACGCCCGTGAATCATATTTTATAAAATCAGTTCCCATGCCCTTTGCCCCTTTCACTCCTTAACCCCACCTACCACATAAAAATCCCATCCCACTCTCCCAAAAACCAATCCAGATTAAATAACCAAAATCAGGAGGAATTATAGATATGACAGTAAAAACAGCAAACAAAATCGGCTTTCAACATGTAGGAAGCTTCCTAAGACCAGACGTATTAAAGCAAGCTCGTAAAGACTACGCAGCTAAAAACATCACCCAAGAAGAATTAACAGAAGTTGAAGACGAAGCTATCAAAGATCTCGTTAACAAAGAAGTTGACGTTGGACTAGATTACGCAACCGATGGCGAGTTCCGTCGTTCATATTGGCACCTCGACTTCTTCTGGGGACTTGAAGGCGTCGACCACATTCATTATGGTGAAGGCTACCACTTTGCTCATGAAGAAACTCGTGACGACACCGCAATCCTTTCCGGAAAAATCAAATTCAATCCTAACCATCCATTTTTAAGACACTTCGCTTACTTAAAGTCATTAACTGATCAATTGGATATTGAACCAAAGCAAACTATCCCTGCCCCTTCACAGCTCTATATCGAATTGATTCGTGGCACTAATGATGAAAAAATCAAAGAATTCTATCCTAATCTAGACGATTTATATAAAGATATTGAACAAGCCTATCACGATACGATTATTGCCCTTTACGACGAAGGAGCACGTGTAATTCAACTTGATGACTGCTCTTGGGGACTTTTCCTAGACGATAACTTCTTAGCTACACCTGATGGCAAAGCCTATGCAAACTCTGGTATCCAAGATCTTCTCTTGGAGCTCAACAACAAAGCTATCGAAAATATTCCGGCGGATTTAACTATCAATACTCACGTCTGTCGGGGCAACTATCATTCTGATTTCGCCTTTTCTGGAGGCTATGGTCCAGTCGCTGACACATTATTCGCCAAAGAAAACGTCGAAACATACTTCCTAGAATACGATTCCAAACGTGCTGGTAATTTTGAACCACTAGCCAAAGTCTCTGGTGATAAAAAAGTTGTTTTGGGCTTGATTACGACTAAGTCAGGTGAACTCGAAAATCGTCAAGATATCATCGATCGAATTCACGAAGCTAGCCAATTTTTGCCACTGGATAGACTTTGGTTATCAACTCAATGCGGCTTTGCATCTACCGAAGAAGGCAATGTCCTAACTGAAAAACAAGAATGGGACAAACTCAAATTAGTTAAGTCGATTCAAGACGAAGTTTGGGGTTAATAATAATTGATAGCGCTTTCAAAACGAACTATAATATAAGTAGAAATAAAGTTTATAGAAAGTTGGAGGCGCTGATCATGATGAAACTTATCGCGGCATTATTCAACAAAATTGTAGACTACACATTGAATTTCGATTGGTGGTAAGCCGGCTTACAAATCTGTAAGAATAATGTAAGTAGAACAAATGTAGAAATATCAAGAAAACTCTTAAAATACTTGTCAGGAGGTAATCCAAATGAGAAGTTATTTAAGGGTTTTTCTTTTGGGGATTTTTTTATTGGGATTAGGTTATTTAGGAGGTTGTTTGTACGCTAAAAACAATACCAGTGAAGTAGCTCAAATATTCAACAAATTCAATATTTTAGCAAAACGAGAATCAAGATACGTTAGAATCGACAATAAAAACGCTAAAGACAAGGACGGTTATGGAAACTACACCTATAACCTTAAAAGCTATGATAAAAAAGGAAAAGAAGCTCCCATTTCATTCACAGGAATGGGAAAATTGAAATCCGGCCATTATTTGAAGATTGATACTAAAGGTAGTTATGTTTATACCTATAAAGAAGTTTTTAAAAAAGACATTCCAAGTAATATATTTAAGAGAGTGCAGATGGGACGCTCAGCTCACGAAGACTAAGACAATTTTACGGATTGCTCGCGCACTTTGCGAGTGATTTGTGAAATAGGCTTAACCGCAATGAGTTGCTCCACCGGAACTCGTTTTAATCAGAGAGTGGAACAGGGGCGCTCAGCTTCCGGAGCCTAAGACAATTTCACAGCTTGGCTGCGAAGCAGACGAGATGGGAAATAGACTTAGGTGTAGGAAGTTGCCCCTGTGTAACTCGTTTCCACTATTCCGCAAAAAAACGTTTCCTTCACAACAACAATTATAATATCCACCAATCCTAGGCGACCTTAATCCAACGAAGATTAAAGTCGCCTATTTCTATACGTATATCCCAACTAAATTTGACCGAACCAAGTTAAATAACTAAAATAAATAAGTTAATACCATATAACAAATATATTTAGGAGCACCATATATGTCGAAACAAATCAAAAAATCACTTTATATCATGGTCTTCGGAACCTTTTTCGGCGTTTTGTGCTCAACTTTAATGAACACTGCTTTACCAACTTTCATGCGCGTATTCAACGTCAACTCGTCAACAGTTCAGTGGCTGACAAATGGATACACCTTGGTAAATGCCATTATGATTCCAACAAGTGCCTACTTTATCAAGAAATTCTCCTTTAGACACCTCTTCATTGCCTTTAGTTCAGTCTTTCTAATCGGAACTATTTTAGGAGCAGTCGCCAATTCATTTATGCTCGTTATTATCGGACGAATGATTCAAGCTATCGGAACTGGTATGATGATGCCTCTAGTCAACGTCTTGGCCATGCAGTATACGCCAAGAAACAAGCAAGGAGCCATTATGGGAATTATTGGATTGGCCCCTTTAACTTCTCACCCATTATTGGCCCAACGCTTTCAGGAGCCATCTTACAGTACTTCCCTTGGCAATATCTTTTCATTATGATTTTGCCTTTTATCATTGCCGTCGTCTTATTGTCGATTTTCTTCTTGCCACAAGTCGAAACCAACGAAAATCCCAAATTCGATACGCCTAGTCTGATTACGATCAGTTTTGGCTTGCTCTTCTTGCTAACTGGATTCTCCAATATCGGTCAAGCTAACCTCTTTACCTTCAACGTTTTAGGCTACACAGCTATTGGATTAATTTTAATCGCCATTTTTGCTGTTATGGAAAACAGAACAGCTAATCCGATTATTAATTTCGAAATTTTTAAGCATTCACAATTTACCTTTGCAACTGTTATCAATATGTTAATTGTTTTAACGATGTATGGTAACACAATCCTTTTGCCATTGATGATTCAGAACATTCTCCACAAAAGTCCATTAGTATCAGGATTAGCTCTCTTACCTGGAGCTGTTTTGACAGGATTCATGTCACCTGTCAGTGGCAGATTCTTCGATAAGTATCCCATCAAACGAATCGTTGTTACTGGTGTGTTAATTGATTGCTTCGGTACCTTTTTACAAGCTGTCATCGATGTTAATGCTTCAGTTTTAATGCTGACATTAGGTCAGACAGTTCGTCAATTAGGACTAGTCTTAATTTTGATTCCTATTCAGACCCAAGCTTTAAGCGACTTACCTAAGAAATATATTTCTGATGGCGTAGCTACTTTCAATACTCTCAGACAAATCGCAGCATCTTTTGGAACAGCAATTATTATCGCCGTTATCACTTTAGCTGATAAAATTGCAACTGGCAGTACGGCTAATCAAGCTATCGGTATTCAAGCCGGATTTTTAGCCTGCTTAGGATTTTTGATTATTGCTTTTATCCTAACTTTCAAGTTGCACCGTTCTGATTTAGTTGATTAATAAATTCAAAAAAAGAGCCAGCAGAAAAATCTGCTGGCTCTTCGTTTATATTTATCTAAAATTACTTAGATTCTTTAGTTTCACGGCTCTTCAAGAAATCAAGAACAGCTTGTGTGTTGGCACGCTTTGTGGCACCATTTTTTTGGTTTACAGGACGGCGGTGGCCAGTCATACCTTTATGTGTATTTTGTGACATCTAAAAAACCCTCCTTCCCGTTATGCAATTTAACTTATTTTATTAACCCTATTATTGTAAAGGAATCAAAATGATTTTTCAACCTATATTTTAAGTTCTTCAACATAACTTTTTCTAATAAAAAAAGCCAATCAATTATCATCTTGATTAGCTTTTTTTTCGTATCAATTGCTTTCTAACTGAAGAACTACGCGATTAGTTTATTCAGTTACAGTACTTTCATCTTTAGCTTTTGAAGATGCAGTTTCTGTTTCTTTTGCACTAACTGTTTCTTTGCTCTTATTATGCACGCGGAATGCTAATATGAATCCGAAAACAGCTAATATTAATGTAAACACAAATCCGTAGTGAGCGCCATTGGTAAATGCCAATTTGGCAGAATTTCCACCATTAGCAAAGTAATTAGCTTGGCCGGTACTCAAAAGAATTGTAGCAATACCAGTTGCGACGGCACCAATAACTTGTTGGAAAGTATTGATGATAGCTGATCCATCAGCTGACTGGAATGCATTTAATGAATTTAAACCATATGTTTGTGAAGGTGACATAGCAAGTGGAACACCAATCATCAACACAATGTGAGCGGCAATGATGTAACCAATAGAACTATTTGAACTACTGAAGATAAACATTGCAGAACCAATAATTGAAATCAAAAATCCTAAACGTGACATTAATTTAGCACCGATTTTATCGTATGCACGACCGGCACCAAATGATACGACCGCATTGATAACTCCACCTGGCAACATGATGATACCAGTTAGAGCAACAGCTACGCCAAGACCATTTTGTAGGTACATTGGCAATAAGTACATGGCCGATAAGGTAATACCGAAGTTGATCATTACTAGAACAGAACCAGTAACGAATTCAGGTTTCTTTAGAACTGTAAAGTCCAAAGTTGGAACTTCTGCATGAAGCTGTTGTCTGATGTAAACAACTAAGAAGACCAATCCCACAACTAGGGAAATTAACGCAATCGTCATATTCTTACTTAAGAAACTAATACCAAAGACAATCAAACCAAAACTGATAGTTGAAAGGATAATTGCTAACCAATCAACTTTTGGCTTTGTTACTTCAAAGACATTAGTCAAATTCTTTTCCATGATAGCCCAGCCGATAACTAGGAACACAATAAATGATGCGAAAATGAATCTCCATGAAAGGACACCCAGGATAATACCAGAAATTGTAGGTCCAATGGCTGGTGCAAACATAATAACTAAAGCGGCCATACCTAAGGCTCCACCAAGTTTGTTAGGTGGGAAAATTCTCATAGCAATCGAGAACATTAATGGCAAGATAATACCTGTGGCAATACCTTGAATCATACGTCCGACCAAGAGAATTGGGAAGTTCATCGCAATAGCTGAAATAAGTGAACCAACGATGAAATCCAAGAGACCAAATCTTACCAACCCACGAGTTGTAAAGTGTTTAGTCAATAAACTTGAAAGTGGTAGAACAATCGCAATTACAAGCATATAACCTGTAACTAACCATTGTGCAGTGCCTGTTTCAATATTAAATGCTTTCATAATAGATGGGAGTGCAATATTCAATGAAGTTTCACTGAACATTCCAACAAATCCACCGATCAGAACACCCAATAATGATAACGTTGGATGAAGAGGTTTTGTATTAATTTGTTGAGCTTTACTCATAATTACCTCCGTTTTGTTGCAACAGTGAATTAATATACCAGAAAAAAAATTAATTCGTAAGGCTTTTTCAGAAATATTTTTATATTTTTCAAGTAGATTACACAAAAAAGACTGAAATCAGTGAATAGATTTCAGTCTTTTCCTATTTTATTGTCGTTACATATTGTACTAAAAATTGATAATTTTACGTTCAATTTTATCGTTATACAAGTCGATTTGTAGCACTCCTCGTTCTAGATGCCCGTATGTATTATAACCTGTAACGTTACCATAATTTAGAGATACGTTATTCCAAGTACCCGAGAAGTTGTTATCGTGATCATGTCCTGCAAACAAGGCTTTTATTTTTCCAAAATTAACAATTTCATAAAATAAGCCTGAATTAATATCTGCAGAGCAAACTTTCTCATCATAACTACCTGAAACTTGTTCTTTATCAACTTCTTTATACTCTGGCAATGGAATATGCATGAAGCCAACGTCAAAAGTTCTATTCGAATATTTTTTTGAAGTTTCAATATACCAATCAATTTGATGACGACCGATTGCTGCATATTGACTAACTTTTGGGTCTTTAAAATAGTCGCCACTATCCCAAACGTACAAGACGTTAACTAATTTATCGGTTTCTTCGTCGAAAATATTCAAAGTATAATTCTCGCGGTCATTAACGATATATCTATTATCGCGAACAGCTAGATGCTTCAAATGACTTTCAAAATCACGTAGATACTTGCGGTTATACATCCCTTCGGTATCATGATTTCCATAAGTGATTGCGACCGGAACATCAAATGTATTCAACAAATCATACAGTTCTTTGAGACTATCACGAGGAGCTTCATTTTCTTTGCCCCAGATCAAGTCGCCAGTAATCATGATTAAATCAAATGTATTCTCGCTCAAAACTTTTTTGATTCCAGCAAGAGTCTTTAAATCATTTTCTGTCAGTGGATATTCGCCTAAATGAATATCAGTCAGCTAGCAAATTTTAAAAGCCTTGTCTTTACTAGTATACAAGTGCATGTGGTTAATCCCCTATTTCTAAAAATTCTTGGTATCCTTGTGCAACGTTGATTGATTCATGAACATCAGCTCCATAAACTAAACGGATATTTTTTGATTTGGCAATTTTAATAATTTCCATGTATGGCGAAGGTTCTTGTTGCGTCTTGCGATTGATTCCAGACATATTGCAATCTAACAGCTCATTTTTAGAAGATATTAGATTTAAAATTTCATCAATCAGTGACTTAGTTACATCATCTTCCCAGACAGTATTTTCAGGAAGTTTCTTAATCCATTTACGATAAAGCGTGATATGACCATAGCGTTTTGGCTTATAAGCACTTTCCCACTTGATAGCTTGCAAAACCATTTTTAAATAAGCGTTAGCCAATTTAACAGGTGTTTCATATTCGTATAAGACACCCAAAACTATCATCAACGGCTCTTAAACCATGATCAGTGGGCAGAAAATGAACAGACAAAATAGCATCATCAATTTCATCGGCGTATTTTGCTAGCATCGATTCGGTCCAATCACGAAATTCCTCAAAATAATCTACTTCAAAACCAATTAAAATCTTGATTTTATCGGCATATTTAGCTTTTAAATAATTCATCTTTTCAAAATACGCTGGCAATTCTGAAAATTGCATTGCTGCAGTTTCAATGGCATGTTTTGAACCTGCAACATTTTCATAAAATTCCTTTGGCATGGGAAAATGTTCGGTGATGGTATAAGTTTTAAAACCACTTTGAATGGCTTGTTGGATAAACAGCTCCGTGTCTTCTCTTGATCCGTGAGGGCAAAATTCCGTATGAGTGTGTCCGTTCCAAGTTTTCAAATCAGTTGGCAAGTCTTTATCAAACATTATGGTTCCACCTGATAAATATCTTGCTTATTGATATAAACAGTTGTTTTCATACCTTTTTCAAATGGTTTATTTTGATTGAGCGCTTCGATTTTTAATTCAATGTCGTTCACTGAAAAAACATACTGCACTCGATTACCCAAATTGACTACTTCAACGATTTCACCTTGGCATTTAAGATTATCGCTTGCATCGTCAGACAATTGAATTGCTTCTGGTCTAATCAAATATTTTTTATCTGTAGCTAAATCCTTCATCCCCAATTGTTCTAATTGTTCTTTGGAGAATAAATTGTGCTCACCGATAAAGGTTGCCATAAATTCATTGCTTGGCTTCTTGTAAATTTCATCTGGTGAACCTTGTTGTTGGATTTTACCGTCAGAAATCACCACCACGTTATCGGCAATTGCCATTGCTTCAGATTGATCGTGCGTGACAAAAATCATCGTAATCCCCAGTTTTTGTTGATACTTGCGAATTTGATTACGTAATTCCACTCTTATTTTTGCATCTAAGGCACTTAAAGGTTCATCTAAAAGCAACAATTTTGGCTTCATAATCATCGAACGAGCGATGGCAACACGTTGCTTTTGACCACCAGATAAGTCATCAGGATAACTATTAGCCTTTTTATCCAAGTCAACTAAAGACAGCATCTCTTTAACCCGTTGAATGATTTCTTTTTTGGCAACTTTTTTAGCGCGCAAACCATAAGCAACATTATCAAAAACCGTCATATTGGGGAACAAAGCATACGATTGGAAGATAACGCCGATATTTCTTTTATTAACGGGTAATTGTGAAATATCTTGACCATCTAGCAAAATTTTTCCAGTTGCGTTCTGGTTCAATCCTGAAATTGACCGCAGAACTGTCGTCTTACCACTACCACTGGGTCCCAAAAAGACCGTGATAGCATTCTCTGGAATCGTCAAATTTAAATCGTCGATAACAGTGTCTTTTCCAAATTTTACTTGAAGTTTTTCAATTTTTAAAAATTCACTCATGAATTTAACCCTTCTTAGACTTACGTGTCGTTTTAATCAAAATCAATGAAAGAACGCTTAACATAATGAAGTAGATGATTGTCAAGACGCTTCCAGCATTACCGTTGACTTGCATAAGTCGATACATATAAATTTTTAATGTTACGTAATTTCCACCTAAGAAGAGATTTGTCAAAACGAAATCTCCAAATCCGGTAGCAAATAATAATAAAGTAGCAATTATCAAGCCTGTCTTGATATTAGGCAAAACAACATTGATAAATGATTTCACAGGACCGTATCCCAAAAGTTGCGACTGCTCAAACATCGACTTGAAATCTTTTGAAATAAAGACATTTGATAAACATTGATAAACCAAAGGCAAACTCATAACGGACAATACCAAAATCAAAATCACGATTTTAGGAACTGGCAATTCGCCGTATAGTTGAATCAACCCGGTTACCAAGATGATTCCCGGAATGATAAATGGAAGCATCGTAACAAATCTCATTTTTGATTTTAACTTCTGATTGTAGACGCTCAAATAAAAGGTCATCGGCACAAAAATAGCTAAACCGACTATTGTCGTTATTACCGACAAAACTAATGAACGAAAGATTACCATTAAGAATTCTGTATTGCCGACCAATTGAACGTACCATTTTAATGTCAGACCTTCAGGTAACAATGTATCTACCCAAGAAGTCGACAACGAGTAAACTAATGTTGCAAGTATTGGCAATAACAGATAAACGAATATTATTCCTAAGATTACTCTAGGAAGAGCTTTTTTCATCATTTCTTAATTCACCTTTCCGTAGAGGTCCGTTTTTTTACTACAAGATTACCTAAAATCACTAAGATGACCATCGTTAATCCAAAGACGACTGATAAAGCACAAGCTAAAGGAACGTTTGAATCTAATTCGCCACCGATTAATGATCCGATAATCGTTGAAATCAAAGTTATCTTATTTCCCGTTAAAGCAAAAGCTGTTTCATAAGTTCCCATCGCATTCGCAAAAAGAATCAAAAGCGTTTCGATTAATCCTGGCAAAAGAATTGGATAAATAACCTTTTTAATGAAGAACCAGTTGCTAGCTCCTAAGGTTTCTGATGCCTCTTTCCAACCGTTATCTAATTCTTCAAAAATTGGATACAAGAACAACATCCCCAAAGGTATTTCAAAAAACGAATAGGCAATAATCAAGCCGACCCACGAATACAAATTAAGCGAACCGGTCAAACTAAAGTGCATCGCTTTAGAAATAGCATTGATGACACCTGAATTCCCCAACAAAATAATCAAAGAGAAAGCCAAGGGTACACCAGCAAAACTGGAAGCTAGATTCAAAACTGTTACTAAAGATTCTTTAGCTGAATCAGAAATTTTTGTTAACGACCACGCACCAATAACGGCGACAATTTCACTTACTAAAGCGGCCGTCATTGATAAAAGCAAACTATTTGAGATTGCTTTTTTATAGTAAGGGTTAGTAAACAATTCTTGATAATTCATTACCCCAAATGAACCATCCTGAGAACTAAAACTAGATAGGATCATGACTCCGATTGGAAAAATTAACACTATGCAAATTAGTAAAACAAACAGTAATAAAAATCTGTTTTTTAAACTTAATTTCATCAATGATTACCTCTTGCTTTGAACGTCAGTTTGCCACAATTGTCCAATTTTTAAAGTTGTCTTATTCCAAACATTGTTGTCTTTTACGTGATAGATATGTTTGTAGGCACTATCTGGCAACAAGTTGTTTTCAACTTCTTTTGGCAATTTAACATTTTCACGAATTGGTCTTGCGTATCCTTTGGCTAAGTTAGTTTGACCTTCATCTGAAAGGATGTAGTCACGAGCTAATCTAGCAGCGTAAGGATGTGGAGCATTTTTATTGATGATTTGTGAGTAGCCACTCATAACGCTACCTTCACTAGGAATAGTTACTTCGTATCTCTTTTCATCGATTAAGTGACGATAGTTCAAGGCATTGAAGTCCCACATGATAGCAACGTCTACTTCACCTTTTTTCAAGTTTTGAACGTTAGCTTCAACTGTTGATAGACGGCCTTGCTTGTTCAAATCAGCAAAGTATTTCAAACCTGGTTTAATATTCTTTTCATTACCACCCATAGTTGAAGCAACAGCCAAAATAGCGTATTGACTTTGAGCACCACCAGTTGGATCACCTACGGAAACTTTATATTTTCCACTCTTGATGTCAGCCCATGATTTTGGTGCATCGCCTACTTTAACATTTTTCTTGTCGGTAATAAAAGCAATTGTTCCTGTATATCCAGTTGACCAATAACCATCGTTATCTTTAGCCCATCCTGGAATATCCTTCCAATACTTACCTTTATACTTAGCTAGAACACCTTTTGATTTAGCTGTTGGTGTCACGTTCATCCCTACGTCACCAATATCAGCTGTCCCTTTTTTACCTTCTGTTTTGAACTTTTGAATTTCTTCAGCACTGTTCATATCAGTATCAGTTTGTTTGACACCATACTTACTCTTAATATCTTTCCAAGTGCCAATCCAGTTAGCCCAAGTGTCAGGCATACCAACGGATGCCAACTTACCCTCTTTTTTAGCTTGCTTTTCAATCGTTGCCCAATCGTCAGAAACAGCAGCTTGTTTAGTATTTGAGCAACCTACCAAAGAAGTTGCAACCAATAGTAAAAGACTTGATAAAATTACTTTGTTTTTCATTTTCATTCCTCCGTGAAAAAGAATTTACCAGAGGGTTATGTATTTTTTGTATACAGATTTTGATTAATTTAACATCTACATTTTGAATTTATTTAATTAATAGAAAAATTTATATTTCTTCTTCGACAAATATCCAGAAGCATTAAGTAAAGTTTGTGTCATTTTGGTAACTTCTGCCATTTTCGCTTGCTTTTTTAAAAATGAACTATATTTTTTTATTTTTATTACTAAATTAATCGCAAAATAAAAAAACACCCACTTTTCAGAAAGTGGATGTCTTTTTTTATCGATTTATTGACCTGGCCATCCGGGCAATCGCATGCCGTTCACCACGAATAGTTTTGCTTAAAGCATAGATATTCTCAAATGGAGATTGAATTCCCCAAGCGGCGTCACCGATATGTTGAATATCAACTCCGGCAATTTTATTCCTAATTGCCACGTTTTGTATGAATTCTTTGCCTGAACCTTCTTGACTAGTTCCAATCGTACTCATCACTAAAGCACCTTTTTTATGAGCTAATTGAACGATTTTTTGCAATTCATTATCACTAAAACCGGGCACTGTTCCGACTGCTGGAACTAAAATGACATCAGCACCGGCTTCTAAAAATTCATGTACTGAATCTTCACTGACGACAGCTTCATCAACGCCGGCCCCATGCATTTTACCAGCAATTATTAATCCAGAAAATACTTCTTTAGCAACCTTGATATTTTTAGCAATCTGTTGATTCGTCACGCCAGTCCCAGGATTACCAGTCAAAACGACAAAATTAAAGCCTAAGTTCTCAGCCTCTTGTAAAGTCCTTTTGCTTGCCATGCGACCTTCTGGAATAACGGTTTTGTCTTCTGCCATTTTGGCATCTGGATCAACTGGTTCTAAGTTGACACCAATTGGACGACCAACTAATTTTTGGAGTCGTTTGATGCTTTGACCATCATGGTGAGCTTTAGCTGTTTGCAAATTATTCTCATCTGGATAAAGACCTAAGATTATTGGATTTAAAACGTCTAAGGCATTTAGCAATATTAAATCTGCCCCAAAACTAGCCGCAATTTCAGAAGTCGTAATGCCATCGAGTGGTTCATGTAAAGCCACATTTTCACTTAAGACTACTCGACCCTCACTAGCTTTGATGCTTTGTTTCAACTGTGAGCCATTCATTTTTAGCATCTCACTGGTATTAGCGCTGATCAATCGTTTAACCATTTTATTTTCTCCTTTATATAGGAAAAAGGATGCATACTATTTGTAAACATCCTTTTTCAAACTATCAAAAATTAATACCAAGCTGGTTTGTCGCCATCAGTATTAGGCTTGTTAAGACCAATTGATTCTTTCTTATATTTATCAGGATCTTGTGTAATATCAACGACGACTTGAGCAACTGACCTTCTTGAAACTTCAGTTCCCTTGAATTGTTCGCCTTTCTTAGTTACTTCGTAGTCAACTTCTGGCTTATCAGTTAACCAAGCTGGACGAATAATGGTGTAATCAAGATCCGAATCCTCAATTACCTTAGCGGCAGCTGCGTAATTTGTAATGTAGTCGCCTAAAGTCTTCTTGTTCCATTCGCCAAATTTACCGGGTACTTCATCATAAATACCCAATGTTGAAATCCAAATCAAACGAGTCTTATTTTCAGCATGCATTGCTTCAACAACAGCATGAGCTTGAGCTTCGATATTGCTGCCAGCCAAATTAGCATAAACAACATCAACATCTTTCATTGCTTCAATCAATGTTTGAACATCAGTAGCATCGCCTTCAACAGCTTCAACTAAAGTGTGCGAATCCGCAAAATCTCTTAGACGGCCAGCTTCTCTAAGATACAAACGTAAATCAGAATCGGTCGTATCTACAAAAATATGTTCAGCTAGACGAGCAATTTTTCCATTAGCTCCTAAAATTAAAACTTTAGCCATTTATTTTTCCCCCTGTGTGTAGTTTATATAGTCAAATATAAGTGAGTTTTAGCTTTTATACAAAGAATTCTCCTCACTAACTCCGTGATAATTATAACGCTGATAAAAAGATAAAAATCGAACAGGGTTAAATTGACTTTTAGTATTCACGCCAGGACTTATTCCATCAAGACATAATGTTATAATTACTTTGTATCAATGTGCTCCAAGGAGGTTTTTATGACGAGTGACGTAGCCCGTTTGATTAAAGTGGCGTCAAATGAGATTTCTCGCGACATCAATAAATTTGCTAGCAAGTATGGATTGACTGGCAATCAAGTTCAAATCATTTACTACTTAGCTAACTCTAAACAAGAGAATTCTTATCAAAAAGATATTGAAAAAGAATTCAATATCAGGCGTCCGACAGCGACCAATATTTTAAAGACTATGGAAAAAAATGGTTTGATTTTGCGCCGTTATCAAAAAAACGACTCACGTTTAAAACAAATAACTTTGTCTGACAAAGCTAAGGAAATGCAGACTGCAATCGAAAATTTTATGGATGAGAACAATCAGAAAATTCTTTCGACCTTAGGTACTTTGGAACGACACAGCTTTGTTCACGCTCTGAAAAAAATTCCCCAAAAATTAAAAAAGTGAGGTAAGGATTTAATGACTAAAGTAATTATGGATTGTGATCCTGGTATTGATGATGCGATTGCATTGACAGTTTTACTTGCACATCCCGAAAAAGCTGACTTGATTGGTGTAACGACCGTCGGTGGTAACGTGAAATTGGACTATGTTACTAAGAATGCTCAAAAACTCTTAACATTTTTAGGTTCCCACGCACAATTGGCATCTGGCCAAGCAACCCCACTAGTCAAACAAATACAAACAGCTAGTCACGTCCATGGAAAAACTGGTATGGACGGTTTCGACTTCCCAGAAAATAGCGCTGACTATCCAATCGAAAGTCATAACGCCGTTACATACATGTACGAAAAGATTTCTCAAAGCGATGAAAAAATCAATCTAGTCGCTACAGCACCACTAACAAACGTCGCTTTGTTATTGAAGACATTCCCTGAAGTCAAAGAAAACATCGAACACATCTACATCATGGGTGGTTCAACTCTTCAAGGGAATATCACTTTAGCTGCTGAGTTCAATGCTTACGTTGACCCCGAAGCAATGGATATCGTCTTTAACTCTGGCGTTCCCATCACGCTTTCAGGTTTGAATTTAACTGAAAACAAGGCCTACTTGACAATGGATGAAATTTCTAAGATTAAAGATCTTGGCCATGTCGGCGTTATGGCTAGTTCAATCCTTGATATTTATGCCGGCCACGAAAGCTCAATCGGAATGACTAAAATTCCTATCCACGATGCCTGCGCTGTTATCAGTTTGATTGCTCCAGAATTATTCACCAAGAGCACAAACTATTCCATCGATGTTTCATTAACTAATGATCAATATCGTGGTATGACTTATCCTGATCGTCGTGTCGACTCAGAAAAGAAAAATAATATCAAAGTACTTGAAGACGTTGACCGTGAAGCATTTGTGAAGTTCATCTTTGATTCAATTCAAAGTTATGACAAATAATTATTTGACAAATCATTAAAATTAATCTAATCTCAAAACATAAATTACGGAGGAATCAACTATGACAAACACAATTTCAATTCAATTAAACAGTTGTTGTTGTGGAACGCATCTTATGCGGTCCACTGGTTTGTCTGCCTTGATTTCGAGGTAAAAACTAAATCAGAATATCGTGTAAGGTGCAGATTCTCTTAATAGAGTCTGCACCTTTTTTGTATCTAATTTAGAAATGGAGAAGAGAATATGCTAGTAAAAAACATTTATCAAACGATTGGAAAAACACCTTTATTAAAATTGAATCTAGAAACTCCAAATAACGTTAACATTTATGCCAAGTTGGAAATGTTTAACCCCGGCGGCTCAATCAAGGACCGTTTAGGCGTCAATTTGATTGAAGATGGCATCAAAAAAGGCTTAATCAAAGAACACACGACTATCATTGAACCAACCGCTGGCAATACTGGCATTGGCGTTGCTTTAGTTGCTCAAAAATACCATTTGCCCGTTCAATTAGTAGTTCCAGAACGTTTCAGTCAGGAAAAACAAATCTTAATGACTGCTTTAGGAGCAAAAATCATCCACACTACTTCTGAAGACGGTATCGTTGGTGCCATTAAAAAAGCGAAAGAACTCGCTAGTAAAATCGACAATTCTTACGTTCCTTTGCAGTTTGAAAATCCAGCTAATCCTGAAGCCTATTACAAAACTTTGGGACCAGAAATCATTTCTGATTTAGCTAATCAAAAAATCGACGCCTTTGTAGCAGGATCTGGTAGTGGTGGGACTTTTGTTGGCGTCACGCAAGCTTTGCAAGAAGCTTTCCCAAATATGAAAGCTATCACTGTAGAACCTGAAGGTTCAATTTTAAACGGCGGCAAAGAACATGCCCATCGGACTGAAGGTATCGGGGTCGAATTCATCCCACCATTTTTCAAATCAATTACTGTTGACGATGTCAAAACAATTAGCGACGATGATGCTTTTTACTATGTTAAATGGTTGGCCAAAAACGAAGGCGTCTTTGCCGGCAGTTCTAGTGGTGCCGCTCTAGCAGCAGCTTTACAAGTGGCAAAAGACTTACCAGAAAATTCAAATATCGTGACTGTTTTCCCTGACTCTAGCGAACGTTACTTAAGTAAACACATTTATGACTAAAAAAACTCCACAACCTTTTTCGATTGTGGAGCACTTTTATAAGACTGATTTGATTAACTCAACGCCTTTGAATAGGTTAGCTTCATTCATGATGAGTGGTGGCAACAAACGCAAGGTGTTGTGTTTAGCTGATAAAGTCAATAAACCTTTATCATGCAATTGATTGATTACATCATTAACATTGATTGATTCATCTAGGTGAATTCCAATCATAAATCCTAAACCGGTAATATCTTTAACAGCTTGTAGTGGTTTGATTTCTTCATTTAATTTATCCCACAGACTAGCTGATTTAGTTTGAACTTGTTCTAAAAATTTTGGCGTTAATTGTTCCAGGACGCCACTAGCTGCAGCCATTGATAATTTATTGCCGCCAAAAGTTGTTCCGTGACTGCCGGGACCAAAAGCTTTAGCAAATTTCTTTTTGCCAATCATCGCACCAATTGGGGTCCCATTTCCTAAGGCCTTAGCAGAAGTGATGATGTCAGGCTCTAAATCAAATTGTTCAAAGGCAAATTTAGTGCCCGTACGACCGATACCAGTTTGGACTTCATCGATAATCAATAAAACATCATTTTCTTGGCAAGCTTGTTGAATTTTTTGGAGCCAAGCTTTATCAGCAACATAAACGCCGCCTTCACCTTGAATGACCTCTAAAATCACAGCTGCTAATTGGTCATCAATTAAATCGAGTGCTTTGTCATCATTGTAATCGGCAAATTCGACATCTGGAACCAAAGGTTCAAAACCCTTTTGAATATCAGGATTGCCAGTTAATGACATTGATCCATAAGTACGACCGTGAAAACCATTATTAAATGCTAAGACTTTAGTTTTGCCAGTATATTTACGAGCCAATTTAAAGGCAGCCTCATTAGCTTCAGTCCCTGAGTTACAAAAGAAAGCTAGCTGGTCGTCGTTACAAAGCATTCCTGCTACTTCATCTTGAATTTTGCTCTCATAAAGATTAGAAATGTGCCAAACTTTTTGCAATTGGTCAGCAACTTTTTTTTGAATGATTTCATTACTATACCCGAAGCTGCAAACTCCGATGCCACTGGTGAAATCTAAATAAGTCTTTTGATTATTATCTGTTAAATAAACATCGTGACCGTCTACTAAATCAAACGGAAAACGACTGTAAGTTGGAAATACATGTTCCATGATTATGCCTCCAGAATTTTTTAATTATTTTGAAATTTCGTTCCTGGTCGACCTAAATCGTCAGTAATGAAAGTATTCCCGACTCCATTTCTTATCGCGGTAAATGAAGCCTTGATTTTAGGCATCATCCCCGATTTAATTACGTTATTTTCCACTAATTCATTCGCACTGTTTTCTGTTAACTGCGATACGACCTTACCTGAATGCAAAACACCTGGTACATCGGTCAAAAGAACTAAGGCTTCAGCTTGCAACTGAATGGCAATTTTAGCTGCCGCCATATCGGCATTGACATTTAGCCACTTTCCATCTTCTGTTTGTGCTAAAGGAGCCAAAATCCCGATTTGGTCACGCAATAATCCTTCAAGATAATTAGCATTGATGTCACTGATTTTTCCCACTTGACCATACTTTGCTTGATTCAAATATTCGCCTGTCAACAAATTGTCGTCGCTAGCATTTAGGCCAATGACTGGTAGTCCTGAATCAGCAATCGTTTGACACAATTTAGGTTGAACGACGCCAATTAATACAGCTTTAGTAACGTCTAGAGTTTCTTGACTAGTGACCCGAATGCCATCGATTTTTTCAACGCTCAATTTTAATCTCTTGCTCCAAGCAGAAATCTGGGGGCCGCCTCCATGGACGATTAAGATTCGCTTTCCTTCAAGCCACCAAGTTTTTAATTGTTGGAAAAAAGTTTCTGGTAAATGATTCAAGGCATTGCCGCCTATTTTTACAACGATTGTTTCTTTCATTTCATTTCACTCCACACTTTTTGGTTTGTTTTTAGCTTCTATATGTGGCGTTGATTCTTACATAGTTATATGTGAGATCACAGCCCCAAGCTTGTCCCGTGGCTGTTCCCGAATTCAAATCCACAAGAATAGTGATTTTATTATCTTTTAGTGATTCTTTCATAGTAATTTCATCGAAATTAGCACTGCTGCTATTGTCGACTAATTCCAAATCATTGAGCCAAACACTCGTATGCTCAATGTCGACTTTAGCATTCGTTTGTCCGATGGCTGCAATGATTCGACCCCAGTTGGCATCCTCTCCAAAAATTGCTGCTTTGACAAGATTAGAACCAACAATAGCTTTACTTACCTTTTGAGCATCATCATGAGTTGCTGCGTTTTCCACGTTTACTTCAACTAATTTGGTCGATCCTTCGCCATCTGCAGCAATGTCTTGAGCTAACTCACTTAAAACGGCGTTATAAGCTGAAATAAAATCTTCATACTCAGGACTTTGTGTCGTTAATTCAGGATTTCCTGCCAATCCGTTGGCTAAAGTCACCACCATGTCATTTGTCGAAGTATCGCCATCAACCGTGATTTGATTAAAGGTCGAATCAACTTGTTGACTCAAAATATCTTGCAACAATCCATCTTGAATATTGGCATCTGTTACGACGAATCCCAACATCGTAGCCATTTTAGGATGAATCATCCCTGACCCTTTACAAAAGCCACTGATAGTAACAGTTTTTCCACCAATTTCAACTTGTGCAGCAATCGTTTTTTGATGCTTGTCAGTTGTCAAAATAGCTGAGGTAACATAATCGTTATCTAATAATTCCAACTGAGAAATACCTTTTGCAATTGTCTTCATTGGCAATGGTTCTCCAATCAATCCTGTTGAAGCGACCCCGACTAAGTCAGGCGTGATATCCAATTTATCAGCTGTCAGTTGTTGCATTTTCTTAGCATCTAACATGCCTTGTTCTCCAGTAACTGAGTTGGCAATAGCTGTATTCATCACCATCGCCTGCAACTGGTGACTTTTATTGATAGTTTGTTTAGTCAATTTGGTTGGTGCTGCTTGGAATTGATTAGTGGTATAGGTACCTGCAGCTTGAGCGGGGACTTTTGAATAAAGCCATCCCATGTCTTTTTTCTGAGGATTCTTACGCAATCCGGCATGAACTCCGTCTGATTTGTAACCCTTAGGCCAAGTGAATGGTATAATCTGATACTTTTGCTCTTTTTTTAAAATCGATTGCATAAAAAAATCCTCCTATTTAAGGTAGAACCGGAATCAAGTCCAGCCCTGCATCTGGTTTAAATTCAAACATTTGATTAAAGTTTTGAATTGCTTGCCCAGCTGCACCTTTTAGGAGGTTATCAATTACACTGACTATTACGATTTGGTGGGTAACAGGGTTCAATTGATAACCTATGTCACAGAAGTTAGTTCCAATCACTTGTTTCAAAGTTGGGAAAACTCCTTCAGTAGCATTTATAAAGGTGTGATCTGAGTATGTTTGGACGAATGCGTTTTTGACGTCTTCTTCAGTTATCCCAGATTTTGCCTTTGTATAGCAACTGGCCATTATTCCACGTGTCAGTGGTAATAAAGTTGTAGTGAACTGAATGTAAGGTACGTCTTCGTCCCAATCCTTTAATTGATCAACAATTTCTGGAATATGTTGATGATGATTTACCTTATACAGTTGCAGATTTTCATTTGTTTGGCTGAAATGAGTTGATTCACTCAAACTCTTTCCAGCACCGGATGTACCAGATTTGGCATCCACGACGATTGAGGTCGTATCGATTAGGTGATTTATGACCAATGGTGCTAATGCTAAAATCGTTGCTGTTGCATAACAGCCTGGATTTGAAACATAGGTTGCACCCTTAGAACTCGTAAAATCAACTAATCCATAATGTGATTGCTTGAGGTATTTTTCATCTGGAGCTTCTTTTTTATACCATTTTTTATAAGCATCACGTGATTTCAAGCGATAGTCGCCAGCTAAATCAATTACCGGAAAATTGGCATCAAGAAATGGTTTAGCCAATTCTGTAGTAACTCCAGCTGAGACATCGAAGAAGACCATCTGGTTATTTTTCATGATATCAGCAGAATCATAAGGTAAAATATTAGCTCCTCGTCGCAGTTGCGGTAAAACCGATTCTAAAGATTGTGCTACTTTCTGGGAGTGCCCATACAAGTTGACTGAATCAACGTTTGGGTGCCGTAATAGTAATTCGTACAAGACGCTACCGCTGTAACCAGTAACACCGACAAGACCAACATTCATACTTATCATCCTTTCTTGATGTCTAATCCTTATTTCTATGTCTTTAATAGAAATTAATAGCTAGAATACTCTTGATTATTAAAAAAAACAAGGCTATTTCTAATTTAATTTTTACATTTTTAATTTTAAACTATCGGTATTTTCTTTCAAGAATAAAGGTTTAGTTATAAAAAATTTAATAGGCACCGCAATCAGGAAATGATTGCGGTGCCTATTTTTAGTTAATTATTTTAATTTGAATGAATTTGATTTCTACTCAAACTCAAATTTTCTAAATGCTCTTTAAATTTAACGGTAAATTTATTATTAATCATCGATACCGTTGGTCCGGTTAACAAGAAGATGGCTAAAGTACCGATTCCAATCGTACTCTTGCAAAAGAATGCTATCACGACACAAGTCCCGTCAGTCAATACTCTCCAGACTCTAAAGGGAATCTTCGTTACCTTTGGTAAAAACATTCCCAAAGAATCGTATGGAGCAACGCCTAATCCACTAGTCATATAGAGTGACATCCCAAAAGAAATGATTAATACGGCTAAGATTAACCCAATGCCTCTTTGAATAAGATTTAACGAAGACCAGCCAAAATTCTGGAATAAACTCAAAAAGAAATCAGAAATGAAGGCCAACAATGTCAGATTCAATAAGGTGCCTAAGCCAATCGTATCGCGGCTATATTTTAATTGAACGATAAAAATAATGATATTAACAATCAACTGGGCCACGCCAAAACTCAAGCCACTGATTTGACTGAAGCCAATATTCATAGCTGAAAATGGATCAGTTCCAACATTTGTTATCCGTAACACCGAAACGCCCAATCCAACCAGACTGATGCCGATTATCATCATGAAAAAAGTTACTAAATTTATCTTTTTTATCACATTTACCCCCTAATTTATTCAAAGGTAGCGAAGATAGGCGTTTCTATTCTTAATTTATAATCAGAATTTTTTGTGTTTGTAGCAACAGGTAGTGTTTTTGCAGTTTCTCCTTGTTTTACATGAGCATTGAAATACTTATCATTGATTTATCGTTACCCATTTTATTTGGGACTTACTCCCACTAGTAGTTCATGTTAGTGCAAATGGTGGCATAAATGCAATTATTGATTTAACCACTTAACGAACAATTATTAATACAGGGCAAAAAAATAATGGTAATTTATAATCACCATTATCATTTTAAATATTTTCAAATAATATCTTTTTGGAGTTGATTGACGTTATCAGCCTTTAACAACCAATAATAAAGTGCACCATATAAATTAGCATCATTTTTAAACTTGCTTTCAACAATTTCAGGTCTTTTTAAAGTTGTCTTTATAATTGGAAGACTGTTTCTTATATTATCAAACTCACTGTTAATCGTCTCGGTGACAATCTTTTGAGCAGAAATTCCTCCACCAATTGTATATCTATCTAAATCTAAAACACTTTGAATATTATGAATCAATAAGGCAATGTTATGACAATATCTTTTAAAAACCCTTAGAGCTAATTTATTATCATTATTGATTTCATTAAATACTTTAATGCCATCATTCTTATCTGGTAAATTCAATTTCTCTGCAATTTCGTTGACCATTTTTACTGCAGATCCTAAGCTACCTTCAAGGCTATTATAGGTTATATTGGCATTATCATTTAACATGAAACTAATCTCTCCAGCTTGATAATTTGCACCATAAACTAAATGATGATTCATAATAATGCCACTGCCTACACCAGTACCTAAAACAATTGACGCACCATTATTAATATTCTTCAAGTTACCTAACCATAATTCTGAAAGAGCTGCAGATTTACCATCATTTTCTACACTAATTGGCACACTAACTTCAAACATATTATTAAAACTCTTTTTGTCTAGAAATGGTAAACTGCCACCTCCAAAAATCATGTCCTTATCGTGGTCAATACGTCCTGGGACACTAAAAGCTATACCTCTTATTTTATTATTATATCTATCAAGTATTGATTGAACTAAATTTACAAAATCATAATAATTTTGTGGCGTTTTTACAGAATTTTTTTCTATTAACTTACCGCTGTGATCAATTAATCCAAATTTTATAGCTGTTCCACCAATATCAAAAACCAAATATTTTTTTATCATTACCCTAAAACCTACTTATTAACTAAGTACTTTCTGATTAAGTATGTAGGAGTGCAACTCCATGCGTGACAATAACTATTAATTACTGGGCTTCCATATGGTGAGAAGTTTGGATCCTCTGGTTCAAATGCTTCCCAGAAAGTATCTGCTCCTAGATCTACCATTTTGCCCCAATAATTTTTAATTAACTTTATCCCGTCATCTTTATGTCCAGATTCAAATAAAGCTAAAGCTATATGGTGATACATATATGGCGTAGCAATTCCAGTAACAGGGAATAGTGTTTTAACTGATTTAGTCATCAATTCATAATTCTCATCATCGTTCATGACGTGAGCAATTACCATCCATGATTGACTAGCAATATTAATTTCTTTATCAGGTCCGCTAACAAATAGCCCTTTATTTTTATCGAAGAAATTATCCATTGCGGCTTTTGTTAATTTATCAATATCCAACTTGTACTTATCAACATCATCATCTTTTTCCAATTCTGCTAACGATACAAATTGTTTCAATACATAGATAAGAATTGCTTGTCCTGATGCTTGTTTATCAATATCATTAGACTAATCAACAAATACAGGCCAATCCTCGTTCATCTTTAGAACGTTATCTTTTCCAACTTCTTTAAGAGCTAAATCAATTTCCTTTTTTGCTATTGGATATAAATCATTAACAACGCTTTGGTCTTTAAAGTTATCAAAATAATCTTTTAAAACTGCAATAAAGAATAAACTATAATCATACATGAAAGTATCATCTGGTACAGGATTAGGCTTAGTAAATACATTAGCGGAAATCTTACCTTCTTCAGTAGTCATTCCTCCAAATAAGTACAAACATCTTTTGACCAAATCCTGATTATTAAATGTCGCATAATTGGCTAGTGCTTGCAATCTCAAATCACCTAACCATAGACGGTGATCACGTTTTGGGCCATCTTCAAATACTTCTTGCATACAATCTTGAAGTGTTTTAATACTTATTTGATCAATCTTTTTCAACATAGGATCATCAATTTTAACTTCTGGTACATCTTTAACCGAAACCGCACTTTCAGTGATTAATGATGGATTGCTAAAGCTTACTTGCCACTTGGGTGAAGTATCCATAACCTCTAATTCAACGTACCTAAATGAATATCGACGAGGCATATTTAATTTGGTTGGTAATACATCTAAGTGAACGTACTCTTCAGAAATCCATGAACTACTTAACCATCCGTCGTAGGTACTTGAATCAACGCCTATTTCTGCTGGTGTTTCTGCAAATGTCAGGTGTAAATACAATGGGGCATCCATTGGTGATCCAACCGAATTTAAATCAATATTAAAGTGTCCCACTTCATGATTACCAAAATCTAAAACAATTTTTTCACCCTTCTTGAATGAATATTCAGATAGCTTTTTAATGTCCTTTTCGCTATCTACAGCTTTATAACCATTCATAGCCTTCTTATCAGAAACGATATCTACTATTTTTACAGGATTAATTTTTTCATGCTTTAATTTAGGTGTACTTTCTTCAGCCTTTTTTAACAATTCTTTATTATGATTGAATTTAACACCATTATTTATTTGAAATGTAAATGCCATAGTTAACCTTCTTTTACAACGTTTTTACGATTTTTATTTCGACTAGTAACAAATACCAGACCAATTACAGCCATAATTGCAAGTACAATGCCGCCGGCCATAAACACACCATTTACTGAATTAGTACCTGATAAGTTTCCTAATATTGCTAATCCATATGGAGAAAATGATGAACCTAAGTTAGAACCAACAAGTAATAATGAAGTTGATAATGTTGCTGAACCCTTAGGAGATACAACAGATACTTGATTGAATAGGTATGGAACTATTAATGAGAATGAAATTCCTGTTAGAACACCACCAACTCCTGAAAGAACTACGCTGCTTGAAACTGACAAGATAAAGAACGAGACAGCCATTAAAACCATTGCAACAGGAATAGTATAGCGTCTAATAACTTTGAAAATAGTACCAAAGGCAAATCCTGCTAACATACTACCAATTGACATAATACTAATAATATTGGCAGCATCAGTAGCTGTACCATAACCATTTGAAGTAAACAACAAAGCTAATTTAACTTGAACACCCATGTAGATGATTAGAACTACAAACAAAAGTAGTACATAACCAATTACTTGCAAATTTGTGGATTGTTTAACGCTCTTAGTTGAATTTCCACTTTTCTTATCAACATCTGCCTTAGGACTTGGAACAAAGAGAATAAATAGAGCTAGAATTGGCAAAATGATTGCATAAATCCAAAATGTCACGTGCCAATCAACTTTTAATAATTGACCAGCTACATAAGTCATAATTGCCGTACCTAATCCTTGAAAAGCACTTTGAAATCCAATCAACTGTGCCCTTTCATCGCCAGTAAAGTAATCACTAATCATACTTACGGCTAACGAATTAAATAATCCAAATCCTACACCTAGAGTGGCTCTTGAAACTAAAATAACTGTAAAATCATTACTGAATACTGGAACCAATCCAGAAATCAATGCAATAACTAAACCTAAAATAACTGTCTGTTTTTGACCTATCCATTTTGCAATAAAACTACTAAGTAAAACGAAGATAACTACCATCAAAGCAGGAATCGTTGTTAACATTTCTACAGATGATAAAGACTCATTAGAAAATGTCTTAGCCATTGCCGGGATGTTACCAGAAATAGCACCTGCCGAAGTCAACACTAAAGAAATTGAAAGTAGTGAAAACTTCATTAACCAACCTTTCTTCATAATAAAATGCCTCCTAATATTTTTTAAAATTCTTAAATCAAGTTGTTGTTACCGTTTACAAGTCTATTAAACAATGATAGCGTTAACATAACAATGTCAGATATAATCATAAAAAGTATCAAATATACAGGTGAAGTAAATTATGAATTTAGATCAATTACTAAGAAACAAAGATAAAATTGAGGAAAGACAGTTTAAGAATCATGCTTTTGTAATGGATTTCCCACAGATAGAAAAAAGAATTTTACATGGCGATTACCGTTTAAATAATGAATTATTTTTTAAAAATAATTCAATCTATATTTCCAAGCATCATCGCTTTGCACCATATCCTTTACACTCACATCAATTTTTGGAAATGAATTATATGTATTCCGGAAAATGTCGCGAAGTAGTAAACGGTCATGAAATAATATTGCATAAACACGATATTATTTTATTAGATACTGGTAGCAAACATAAAATAGACCCTTTAAATGAAAATGACATTTTAGTCAATTTTCTCTTTAAAAGGTCTGATCTTAATTTTAGCTTTTTAACAAACATGAGCCACAAATTTTCACCGTCATTAAATTTTGTTTTAAATGCAGTTAATGGTGATAAAGACAATAGTCATAAAAATTTTATGTTAATAAAAAATTCTGGAGAAGATTTACCTCATATTCTCGAACGAACAATGGAGGAATACTTTTTTCCTAAAAGATTTTCAAATCAAATAATCAATCATTATGTGCCAATTATATTCTTCGAACTTGCAAGAGCTGTAAATGCTCAACTTGAAAAAGAAGTTACAGGAAGTAAGGAAATAATCGTTCCAATCTTGTTCGCCATTGAAAATGATTATTCAAATACCTCTTTAGAAAAAATTGCTAATCAATTAAATTATAGTAAAAATTATATTAGCAATTTAATAAAAGAAAAAACTGGTCGAACTTTTTCTGACATACTCAATGAACAAAGAATGCAAAATGCCTATGAATTATTAACCAATACTGAACTTCCTATAGGAACAATTATTGAAAGAGTTGGTATCTCTAACAGAACTTATTTTTATAGCAAATTTAAAGATTACTATAAAAAAACTCCTAAACAAATTCGTATGATAAATAAAAAAAAGAGTGAAAATTAATAATTTTCACTCTTTTTTTATTTGTTAATACTTGTAGCAAATTCAGGTTCGTAATATGAATTATCTTTCAAATTAAGACCACTATTCAAAGTAACATCAGTAATCCAAACCCATTGGTTAGTGGCTACTTCACCCCAATATGAGCCGTACTTGTTAACGACTAACTTAGAAATCTTCCAAGTTGATTGAGCTGGCAAGGTCATATCATATGAATTTTTTGATGTGTTATAAGTTCTCAAAGTCTTATTCGTTGTTCCTACTAAACCATTTCCAGGTGTTGGAACTGACGAATTAGTATTCGTATTTGTGTTAGTAGTCGTAGTTGTACTTGGAGTTTGAACATCCATGTAGGCTACTGAAACGTATTGATTAGTTGCTACTTGGTAAAATGCCTGATTGTCATATGACAAGAGGTTTCCACCTAACTTCCATGAAGTACCCTTTTGCAAAGTTGCTCCAGTATCAATCCCTGATCCATCAACGACAGCAGCATTCGAGTTCAAAGTCCCAACTTGTCCAGCAACTTTTGAAGCTACGATATAACTACCATTGCCTGAACTTGTATTATCATTAGTCGATGTTGTTCCAGCAATCGAAATATCTGGTGCTGTGACCCATTCATTAGTTGCAACCTGATAGTATTCAATGCCGTTTAACTCCATGTGATTGCCAAGGATCCATTGGCTGTTAGTTGGCAAAACAACTCCAGTATCGACCCCTTTGTCATCAAAGACTTTGGCGACATTTTTCACAGTTCCAGTTTTACCATAATTGGCATCTTTACTTGCAGTACTTGTGCTATCAGTTCCTGAAGTATTGTCAGTAGTTGGATTGACTACAGTTACTCCTTGAGCTGAAATCCACTCGTTAGTAGCGACTTGGTAATAGACCTGTTTGTTAACATGCAATACTTGGCCGATTACCCATTGACTGCCGCTTGGTACAGCTTTTCCAGTTGAATTACCGTAATTATCAACGATATCCAACGCTTGATCAGCTACGACAGTCTTTCCTGCATCTGGATTATCTGCGACATAACGACCAACTGTTTGACTGTCATCTTCCGAGTTAGCTGAACCAGTCACATTTGAAACCATTGAAGCTGGAATATACTCGTTAGTTCCAACCATATAGTGGGCAACGCCATTTAAAGTAATTTGTTGTCCTAATTTCCATTGACTACCTGCTGGCAATGTTGTCCCATTTGCTTTACCAGTTGAAGCATAAACCGGTGTAACTTTGGTAACTGTTCCGACAGCTGAAGCATCAACATTTTGTGTTGGCAATGCATTTAGAGCTGCGGGAGCCATCATAATAGCAACTGCAGAAGCTACTAAAATTTTATTTTTTCTCATTTTAAGCCATCCCTAATTTAAAAATAATTTTTCATTATCCAAATTTAATTTTAAACAAATCTTTGTTTTTGGGGCTTATTTTGGAAAAAAATAAAAGAAACTTAAGGTTTAAATTTTCAATAATATGAATATTAATTTGCTAATTTTTAAATATTTTTCTGGTTATTGACATATTATTGTAAAATTTGATGTTTTTTCGATTGTTGTGATAATTATTGGGTTACGATTTTGAAATCTAGTTAAAAAGCTAAGTTTATTTGGTTTATAACGGTTAATTATTAATCCACACTTTTTTAAATTCAGATTAAAAACTGCGCTTCTTTGCTTTATAACGGTTCATTATTGATTCGATGCTTTTTCAAATTCAAAC
Source organism: Companilactobacillus halodurans (assembly GCF_009600995.1). Taxonomy (NCBI): domain Bacteria; kingdom Bacillati; phylum Bacillota; class Bacilli; order Lactobacillales; family Lactobacillaceae; genus Companilactobacillus; species Companilactobacillus halodurans. The sequence goes on from NZ_VDFO01000027.1 coordinate 33,537, forward strand.
TTAAAACCACGCTTCTTTGCTTTATAGCGGAAACGAGTTGCGGCTGGGCAACTTCCTGCACCTAAGGCTATTTCACTCATCACTCGCATAGTTCGCGAGCAATGGGTGAAATTGTCTTAAGCTCCGGAAGCTGGGCGCCCGGCCTCCACTCTCTATTTATGATATGTCCTATGATTAATAATCATAAATGACCGATAAATCTGTTCTGTCAGCACTAATCTCATCAATTGATGCGGTAAGGTGAATTTTCCAAAACAGATACTGAAATCGGCTCTTTTCGTCACTTCTGGACTTACTCCTAATGATCCTCCAATAACAAAGGTAATGTCTGAGGTCCCATATGTGGATAAGTCATCGATTTTTTTAGCTAACTCTTCCGATGTTAATTCTTTGCCTCGTAAATCTAGTAAAATCACATATTCCTTGTCTTTGATTTTTCCTAATATTCGTTCTCCCTCAATTTGTTTAACTTTAGCATCTTGTGCTTCACTCAAACTTTCAGGGGCTTTTTCATCAGGGCATTCGACGATTTGGAATTTGCAAAAGGCTCCCAAACGCTTGGCATATTCGGCAATTCCGGCTTTAAAATACTTCTCTTTTAATTTTCCTACTGTAACAACTTTTATATTCATTTGTAAAAATCTCCTCAATCAATATGATACGAAATTATTATTTAATTGCCAAATTTATTTAAAATTACGAATTATCATGACATTTCAACTGTGCACAATAAAAAAAACGTTTGTCCAATTTTGTGTAACAGTAATTATTACTGATATATTAGGATTTAGAGATGATTTCTCGATTAACATTAAAAACTTATTAACAGCTGTGGGTAAATCTGTGGAAAACTTTTATACAGCGTTTTGTCAATTATTTGGCCACTTATCCACAGGTTATGAACAAATGTGGATAAATTCTGTTCATTAGTTTTCTGAAAAGTCGAAATAAATCTTTTAATCATAAATTAATGTTCAAAAAAAGGCGTGAAACTAGTATTAACTGGTTTCACGCCTAATTTATTTGTTTAGTTAGAACTTTCTTTTGTTAAATGTACCTGTGCGGTATTCAGCTTACCATTACGATAATATTGAATATTGACCGTATCGCCAACTGAATGCGAGTAAAGTGCTGTGTGCAAGTCGGCTACCGAAGTAATCTTCTTGTTGCCTAACTTAACGATAACATCATATTTCTTCATGCCAGCGGCCTTAGCAACTGAACCTGAAGTTGTGCTGTAAACTACAACACCCTTAGTTACGCTGCTTGGTAGTTTCAAGCTTGATTGCGAATCATCTGTGATTTGATCAAGGTCTAAGACTCTAATACCAAGCGATGGACGTTCAACTTTACCATTCTCAACTAACTGATTGATAATCTTGACTACTTCGCTACTTGGAATAGCAAAGCCCATCCCTTCAACTGAAGAGCCATCAGTACTCGAGGCTAATTTCATTGAATTGATACCAATGACTTGACCAGCGGCATTAACTAGTGGACCACCAGAATTACCAGGGTTAATTGCGGCATCGGTTTGAAGAACGGTTGCCTCACCAGTTGCTTGACCTGTATTTTGGTCTTGTGTCGTTACGGTTCTATTCGTAGCTGAAATGATACCTTGAGTAACTGTTGTGGCATATTCGCTACCTAGTGGCGAACCAATAGCAATAACTGGATCTCCAGGTGAAACATTATCAGAGTTGCCAAATGATGCTGTAGCAGGAACCTTGCTGCCAGGAATTTCCAAAACAGCTAAGTCAGTTGTACTATCAGTACCAACTAATTTGGCACTAACTTTAGTTCCATCCTCTAAAATGATTTCCAAAGAATCAGAACCGGAAACAACGTGGTTATTAGTTACGATATAGCCTTTACCATTTTGTTTAGCGTAAATAACGCCTGAACCTTCACTGTATTCTTGCAAATTGCTGTTACTTGATGAGCTAGAAGAATCTGAACTAGAGCCTGAATTTGAATCAGAATCAGAACTGCTATCGCCATCAGTTTGGTCTTGTGATTGTGAATTATCCGATGAACCACTATCACCAAACAAATCGCCAAAAATCGACGATAAACTGCCATCGCCACTTGACTGTTCCTTTTGTTTTTGAAGGTTGATTACGGAAACAACCGCTCCATTGACCTTCTTATAAGCTCCTGACATCGAACTGGAGGTATTCACTTTTGTATTAGCTACTTGCGTAGTTCCAGCAGAACCACTGCTTGCTGTATCAGAAGAGTTATTGCCAAAATATGTAAATCCTGCAAAAGCAATTACGACACCTAAAGCTGCCGAAATGAAAGCGACGATTCCAATTTTCCATAATGAATTCTTATTTGAATTATTGTTGTTATTCGAACCGCGCTTCTTTTCTTCTACTCTTGATTCGGACTTATCATTATTATTGTCATTATTCATCTAACATTCACTTCCCCATATTTACTAAGTCTAATATACCGTTGAATTATGAAAAAATTATGAACGACTTATGATTAATTTGTTCACATTTATAAAGCAATCAAAGGATCCGCAATCGCAGGGTCAGTATCATTGATTTTAAAATCATGGCCAACGCCAAAATCGTGATCCTCTAAGACTTGAGTAACCTCTGTGCGAGCCACCGTTTTAGTATTGTTCTCATGACTCAAATGTCCTAAGAAAATCTGCTTGGTATTGTTGCCGATGACATCCATTAAAGTGTGTGCGCCATCTTCATTGGACAAGTGCCCCTTTTCACTGAGAATTCTTTGTTTGAGAGGCCATGGGTATATCCCATCACGCAACATTTCTACGTCATGATTGCATTCCATCAAATACCCATCCGCATTTTCAATCGTCTTTTGAACTCGATCCGACACGTAACCAGTATCCGTTAAAATCACAAATTGCTTGCCATTGTGGTAGAACTTGTAAAATTGTGGATCAGCAGCATCATGAGAAACCGCAAAACTCTCAATATCAAGATCGTCTAAACTCAAAACTTTGTTGTGATTGAAAATATTGATTTCGTCTTCTGGAACTTTACCAATTTTTGGCATCATAGCTTGCCAAGTTTTTTCATTGGCATAAACATTCAAATCATATCTCCGAGCTAAAACACCAACTCCTTTGATATGGTCAGTATGTTCATGCGTCACGAACAAAGAATCGACGGTATTGATGTCTTTGCCGATGCTTTCCATTGCTTCTTTAATTTTCTTACCAGATAACCCAGCATCAACTAGTACATGATGCTTAGGCGTTTCAATATAAGTAGCGTTGCCAGAACTGCTGCTGGCCAAAACACTAATTTTTAAACTATCGTCATTGGGCACTATAATCACTATCTCCATTTGTTGAACTCTTGATAATATTACCAGTAAAGGCATTAACTTTCTTAGTAGTATTAACTTTACTGTCTTTATTTTTAATTGTGACAAACCAAACCGGAATATAAATCGTACTTCCCTTAGCTACGAGTAATTTCGTATAAGCTAAGTTCGCATAGGAAATTTTTGAATTATTAGGTATTTCGGAATTGGCATAAAGGCTCGTAATGACTTCTTTTTCACTCTTGATAACTTGTCTTTCATGCAAAATTATCAGTGATCTTACATACGTCTGTGTATAACCTACCACTTCATTGTCGCTAATGGTAAATGTTAACTGTGCTGTTTTGTCATAAATATCGCCCAAAGTTCCGGAATAGATGTAAACCATCCGCGTCTTAGTAGACAATTGAGGGGCATATTTATAGCTCTTGCCAAACAAAACATTGGATTCTTTTTTAATGAATTTATTCATCACGGTTTCACGATTAGTTGAAGTAATTGAAATTGGGTCTTCCAAACCACTTGTTAAACTGTGATCACTTTCATCGTATTCAACTTTTTGACCCGTCAATTTATTAGAATTTTCAGCCAAAGAATCATCTGGTTGTGAACCCAAATAATAAGCATAGCCATTCTTAGAATCCAGACTGCCAAAACTAATATTACGTTTTTTCATTTCTGAAACGGTCGACGTATTGGTACTAGAACTGCTGACTAATTGTTGACTATTGCGAAAAGACAAGAATAAAAAGACATCTAATGAGAAAAATACTATCAAGAATATAACTTCGATTCTTTTAAAATCCATTTATTCTTCCTCCGCAGATTCATTTGTCCATTCATTGTATGGTTTCCAATGGTTACCGATTCTGATGTAATAAGTTGGTTTCAAATCGACGACTTTCTCATTATCAGTTTCTTCTTCCCATTGATATCCAACCTCAACGTCTTGAACATCATTTGGTGAATAACCAACCCGTTGAAGGCCTTTGAAAATAGCTGTTGTCGACTTCAGCTTCGTAGCTGTTTGATTAGATGGGACCGGTACTTCCAAGTTTTTATTTAAGAACTTTTCAGTACTGCCTTTACGGCTAAAGTTGATTCTAACAGAACCAAATTGACTCTTCTTAAAGATTGGGAATCCTTCAACATATTCTCTAAACGTAAGATTCTTTTTCTTCCAATCTGCTCGATACAAACGCAGGTTAGAAACTGGGTTTTGTAAGTTGACGACTTTTTGATAACCACGTTGTAAGAAAGCTAATTGTGACTTAGGAACCGAGGTATCGGTATAATCATCCAAAGTCAATTCTTCAGTATTATGATCAGAAACTAAACGTTTCGATTCGCCATAATTATATGTATAAACGTTGTTATCCTCAGATGTTACCAAACCACCAGTATTAGAATCAAACAAGGCTGAAGTATACTCGCTATCCTTTTTTCCAGTAACCACATAAGAATAGCTTTGTAGCTTGATTGGATTGGAATAGAAAGTAAAAATCCCATGCTTCATAATATTCAATCTAATCTTTAAATTGATATTAGCTTGTTTAACTAATTTAGAAATTGGATTGGAAGAAGAATTCTTAACTTTAGCTTGATAAACCGCATAATTATTATCATTAGCCAAGTAAATATTCTTGATTTTTTTGTTCTTCAAATTAATCAAAATCCGATTAAATTGATGACTGTTGCTCTTCTTTAAACCATCATTATTCAATAAATATCCAAATGAACTGATAGAAATAGCGGTTGGATAAACTAGTTGAATCGTATTTTTAGCTTGAATCACCTTTTGATAATAAGCTCCGTCTTTTTTAGAGACAGACTTAGGCTCACTGATTTTCCAATCTTCCATTACCTTTTGAATACTTAAAGAAATATTTTCATTACTGTTATAAATCAAATGCTGATCATTTTTATCATGCCAAATTACCGAAGTTGGACTGATAACTTGGTTCATAGGAATCTCGCTCTTATTTGAATCAGTCGAAGATGTCACATCGACATCCCGGCCTCGTTGATAGCGAGCAGTGTTCGTCCAAATGAAGAAGGATAGGACAACACTGGTAATGACTGCTACGACCAATAGTAGTTGGACGATTAAACGACTAAACTTCATCCCATTCTCCTCCTGTTTCGTTAGGATCAAATGGTAAGGAAATGTAGAATGTTGATCCCTTACCTTCAGCACTATTGACCCAGATTCTACCCTTATGTTGCTCCACGATTTCCTTAGAAATAGATAGACCTAAGCCAGTACCGCCTTGTTTTCTAGAACGTGCTTTATCAACTCGATAGAAACGTTCAAAGACTTTCTTGATATCCTTTCTAGGAATACCCAAGCCTTCATCAGAAATGCTGACAATAATGTGCTTGTTAGTTTCCAACAACCGACAAGTGATAACTCCGCCATCTGGTGAATACTTGATGGCATTATTGATGATGTTATCCATAACTTGCGTCATCTTATCGGTATCGATTTCGACCCACAAGTCTTTGCTAGTGAAGATTCGCTTGATACGATAATTCTTAACGATTTTACTGTTATCTTCTTTAGCATCAGCTTTTTCCTTTTTCAACATCATATCAAATCGATCCAAAATATAGGAGAAGAATTCGTTGAAGTTAACTAATTCCTTGTCCAATTTAGAACGACCTTGATCCATTCGTGACAAACTCAAAAGGTCCTTGATCATACGAATCATACGGTCAGTTTCTTCAGCTGTAACACCTAAGAATTGTGGTGCCAGCTTTTGATCTTTCCAAGCTCCATTATTCAACGCATCAATATAACTACTGATACTTGTTAAAGGAGTCCGCAATTCGTGCGAAACGTTTGAAACGAATTGACGACGTTCACTATCGATTTTTTGTTGTTCAGTAACATCGTGTAGGACGCAGACCATACCACTAATGAAACCACTGTTACGTTGAATCAGTGAGAAATCAGCGTTTAGAATCAATGAATTATCAGATTCTTCGTCGTAATCATCATTGGTATCATTCGTTTCGATTACCATTGGATCAGGATTTTCCAAAAGGTCGTCAAAACTAGTTTGATCTTGGACGCCTAAGACATCGACTAGCGGTTGTCCAATTGCATCGTCTTCGTCTTTTTCCAAAAATTCTTGGGCCATTTCATTGATGACGGTGATATTACCCAATCGATTCGTCGCAATGACCCCATCTGACATTTGCGTCAAAACGCTGTCTAGCCTTCGTCGTTCTGATTCCGAATTTTCCGTCGCTTCTTCAACTTTGACCGATAAATCATTGACGGCCATAGCCAATTGTCCTAATTCATCGGGTGAATAAACACGAACTTGGCCAGAATAATCTCCCTCAGCCATTCTCACAGCTTGTTGCTTCATTTCATCAATCGGTCTGGTAATTGCTCGTGAAATAAAAATTGCAATCACAGCCCCCAAGAGACCGGCTACCAAGGATGCTGTAAGGAAAATCAAAATAATATTATTGATGCCCGTATAAACTGATTCCATGCTGGCGCGGACATAAATTGCCCCAACAACTGTGCTGTTATCAGGCGAACTAACTGGAACAATCGACTCATAGGAACTTCCGCTATCTTTTTCATAATAAATCTGCGTAATTCTTTTATCAGTCTTGATACTCTGCTTGATATTATCCTTAAGAGTTTGCGTTCCTACTATATTAGAACCATCTGAATCTTTAGCTCCAACAATGATGCCACTTCGATCAACGACTTGTACATCAGTTATATCTGTACTTACCCGCGTATAATCTTGAATCGTATTTCCAATATTTTCACGCGTGTGTTCATCGTTATCAGTTAAATTTTCAGAAATTTGATTGAGTGTATATGGTGGTACAACAACTGAGTTTTCAAAACTAGAGATGTTTTGATCCTCAAGTTGACGTACGAAATAAGCCCCAATGATTTCAATTGTGACAATAAGAATTAAAATAAATGACAATCCGATTTTGAAATTAATCGAATGTAGAAAGACAAACCTATTTTTCAAAATTTTTCCACCTAATTGATACAGACTTAGTTACATTATACAGCTATGAAGATAACAAAAAAACTGGCTTGCTTTTATAATAATCGTTTCGACATCTAAAAAATAAATTATTCGTTTTCCATATGGAACTATTGTTAAAAAGCATGGGCCATATGGAAAAAAATATGGTCCTTAAGTAAGAAAAGAAATACAATCAAGAAGAAGGTTCTTCCTTAGATTAGGATAATGCAGCATATTGTTGTCTTCTACGTTTTGTGAACATTGGAACATACTGGCTCAACTTGAAACTATTTCCAATACCTGAAATAGTTTCGTGTAAAAGCTCGGAGTCGTTCCCAAAATATTCTAATCAAATTTACTTTGATATAGATGATGGCAACATTAACCAAAGTTTTGAAAGGACCCAAAAATGAAGGAGAAGTTTATTTAAAATGAGTAAGATTGAAGTAAATTTATCTGAAAAGTCGTTTTTACTTGAGGGTAGTGATGAATTCATAGAAAGTTATATAAAAAAATTAGTAAAATTGATTTCCAATGAGGAATCCGACTTAGACGATATCCCAGACCATAAAGGATCTCAAATGGATTCAGATTCACCCAGCAAAATAGGTTCATTCGATAATGTAGATACATTTAGTAATAATGTTATAAAGTCAAAAATTAATTATGAAAAAATCTTAAGAGAAAAAAAAGCTATAGTAACATACCCAAGTCAAAAACCTTTTGAAAAAGTATCCTTTAATTTTGAAATACCTGGTAAAAGCATCCCTGATAAAACTCGCAATCTTGCCATTTTGTTAGCACATTTTATTCCAAAAGTGTCTAAAGACGTTGTAAGAGAAGCTGCAAAAGAAAAGAAAATTTATAAAGATAAAAATTTTTCAGCCTACATTAATACTAGAAATAGTTTTTATACCGTCGATAATGATATGATATATGGCCAAAAGATTAAAAATAATTCAAGTGGAGAGATAAAATGTATACAGTTGTTTAAAGATGTATATGAGGATATTATTAATAAAAATCCTGCTAGTAAAGATTAAAAATTATAAAACAAAATCATTGAGGATGAATGTTCAGTGAAAACTAGGGCCCTAGTAAAAAATCTTCTTTACGTATTACTGATACAACTAGCCTTTGAAATTACTTTTATTAATATTTTGAATCTTTTTAATATTTCCAGCAGTTTGCCTACTTTAGTTATCGATAAAGTTTTATTTTTAGGTTTATTATTTTTTTTAAATAATAAATTTACTAAAAAGCGAATTCCCTTTTCCATTAAGTTGAGTATTAATGAGAGAAAATGTGTCTTCCTTATCTTTTTGATATTAGCTATACTTGGCCTTACAAATATTCAAAATTTTTTAGATGCTTTTATAATCGGGCTTATTGCTTGTACAACTGAAGAATATCTTATGCGAGGCATTGTACTCATTTCATTGCTTAGGATTTTTCAAAATTCAAAAAATAATTATCTCCGTATTTTATTGCCAATTGCTTTTTCTAGTATTTTATTTGGTTTAGACCATTTTATTAATTTATACTCACAAAATTTTATTATGACTTTTGCACAAGTTATAGCTACGACGGCCACTGGATTTGTTTTGGCTAGTATTTTTTTGCGAACTAGGAATCTATTGTATCCGATGCTTTGCCATTTTGGATTGGATTTTTTGATTGTGATAACTAAGGGGATGCCACAGGATACTAATGTTTCTTTGGTTAGTGTTTTGTTGCCTTCTGCTTTTTACTTGTTTATTAGTTTTGTGATTTTGGTCCCAATTTTGATAAAGAAATAATCGTATGAAAAAAGGACTTAATTTGAATTTTAAAATCTCCAAGTTAAGTCCTTTTTGGTTTGGTATTCTTTTTTGGCTGTACGATAAATAAAGTTGATAGGTATTTTGCCATCAACTTTATTTTTGTATACCATTTATTAGTAATAACCATTTAAGAACACCAAAAAAGGACACCATTCATGCCCTTTAGATGT
>NZ_VDFO01000028.1:0-40898 GCF_009600995.1 Companilactobacillus halodurans
TAAGCGTATCAATCTTCAAATTTTTTGGCTCCGAGCAAGCTCGTCAGCCAAATAAAAAACAGCTAGACCAATTATGATCTAACTGCTTATGTAAACTGCCATCAACTTAATTTGACGAACAGCCAAATAAAACTAATAAGAAGATTCTTTTTTTTCGCATTTATTATCCTCTATTCAAATAATTGCATAACTAAAATAGAGGTCAGAACAAAACTTAAGTTTTGTACCGACCTCTTAAAAATATAACTAATTCTTATTGTAATGGCAAGTTATGCGTTATTACCAAATTTGAAAATATTGACCATTGGCAGGAACTAAATAGCTTCCCACTGGCGTATCGGAATTTTTACTATAAATATTGATTTGATATCCACTAGTATTGTTCCAAGATATTTTCCCATTGGCCACATATTGCGTTGTTGTCTTGTCATATGTGGAACTTAATTGGTCAGCCAGATACTCAACCGCTTGTGTCGATGTAGTTATATTAACACTTTGTTGAGCTTGGCTGTCCTGATTTTGTGAATCTTGACTACTGTCTGTTGTTGAATTTTTTGTATCATTATTATTGTCGTTTTGATTAGTTGACGTACTTTGATTTGAAGAAGAATTTTGGTTATCTGTACTTTGAGAAGTACTTTGGGAAGCACTATTGCCATTAGATTCACTATTTGAATCATTGCTTGATTCCTTTTCAGACTCAGTTGAGGCTGATCTAGTAGAATTGGCAACTCTAGCAGATTTCTTCTTCTTAGGCGTTTTTTTAGCCGATTTTTTAGTACTCTTTGGTGTTTGTTCAGACTTAGCATTTGAGTGAGTTTCAGTTGATTGCTGATTAGCGCAACCGCCTAGCACTAAGGCTGATAAGATAACCGCAAAAATAGATAATCTCTTAAACATGGCGAAGTACCTCCTTATACATCAAATATTATATAAGATATACGTGAAACTTCGCAATGTTTCTTGTGAAACGTTAATAAATCTTAGTAAAATCGATTTTTTCTCCACGACGAATCTTTTCGCCAAATTCAATTGATTTTTCAACGATAACTTCTTGACCATCAACTACTTGATAAGGGTGATCAGGAGATTTTTCTTGTGCCAAAGATAATTCGGTACATCCCAAAACAATCACATCGCAATTAAATTTTTCGTGCATTGTCTTCAAGATGTCATGATACTTAGCAGCATCAACTTTACCTTTAACTTTAATATCGTCATAAATCAAACTTTCAACTTGGTCTTGAACAGCTTGGTCGCCCAAACTATATTCAAATCCAGCGTCTTTAATTTCATTTTCATAAACGTGATCAGCAATCGTACCCTTGGTAGCAATTAAACCAACTTTTTTAGCTTGTGGATATTTTTTGCTAATCATGCTGATTGCCATGTGTGGCATATGAATAATAGGAACATCAGTAACTGCTTGCAATTCTTTATAGTAATAATGTGCTGTATTGCAGATAATCACCATAAATTCAGGATGCAATAAGCTTTGTTGCTTAATGTCTTCAGCCAATGGAGGCAAAAAGCTGGGTTTACTGTGATCCAAAATATGTGCTGTCCGATCAGGAACAGTAGAATGATTGACTAAGATATAATCCAAATAATCTTGGTCTTTTTTAGTAGGGGTCATTTCATTTAGTAAATGAATGTAGCTTTCAGTAGCTAAACTTCCCATACCACCAATTACTGTAAAGAACTTTTTCATATTACTAATCCTCAATATCCTTCAAAATTTTCCGTGCGACTACAGGATCGCTGGCGTAAGGAACGTCAACTCCCTTAGTCTTTTGATAAGCATCGTTTCCTTTAGCCGCTAAAACGATGATATCGTCGCCTTTACTTGAAGTAATCATTTCACGAATAGCTTTTTCACGATCCAAGATAGTTTTAACTTGGACTTTTTCGTGATCGATCTTTTCGTCGATTTGCTTACAAATATCAGCTGGGTCTTCAAATCCAGGATCATCGGTTGTTAAGATAGCAGAATCAGCTAATTCATTAAGAATCCGTGAAAAGCCTGCACGTCTTGAAACTCCCTTATCGCCAGGACTTCCAACGACAACCTTAATCTTGGACTTTGGATATTCACGTTTCAAAAAGCTCAAAAGAGCATTCATACTAGCATAATTATGTGCATAGTCGATAAAGATCGTTCCGTGAGAGTTGGTATTAATGTGCTCCATTCTCCCCGGGACGAACGCTACTTTTAAACTTTCAACGATCACCTCGTTTTTGACACCCATAATCTTAGCAGCAGTTATTGCAGCCCCTGCGTTCAATTCATTGAAATCACCTACAAGACCGAGGTCATATGTATATTCGCCTTTATCTTGTAAGTCTTCTGCCTTATCGCTTTCAGCTGTGTAAGTGAAGACAGAATCGTTTAAATTAGATTCTTTGTTACGGATACTGAAATCAGTATCAGCGACTTCATTTTTAGCAAAACGATAAATATCTTTATCGTCGCTAGTTTCTTTGGCAGCAGCATAAACTTTGTCGTAATCATCTGTTTGACGATTAATGATATTAACTTTGGAATTGATCATCAATTGTTTCTTGCAATTTAAGTAATCTTCATAAGTTGGATGTTCATTAGGTCCAATATGGTCTGGAGTGATATTTAAGAAACCACCAATATCAAACTTCAAGCCGTAAACACGATTCTTCTTGTAAGCTTGTGAAGAAACTTCCATCACAAGATACTTTAATCCATTGTCGACGCATCTTCTCATATCACGGAATAGTTCCAATGATTCTGGAGTCGTCAAATCTGACTTGAACTCATCTTTAGGATTTGGTCCAACGATTCGATCAACAGTTGAAAAGAGGCCAACTTGCTTTGGATAGGCATTCTTCAAAATGTCGTAAGTAAAGTATGAAGTTGTCGTCTTACCTTTTGTACCAGTAAAGGCTACGATGAATAAATCATCTTCAGGATTGCCATAATACTTAGCACTCAACAAAGCCAAAGCTTTAGAGGCGCTTTTGACAATCAAACGGTCAACATCTTTGTTGTATTCCTTTTCTGAAACGTAAATTTTGGCACCATTTTTAATAGCTTGATCCAAGTAATCAGCTTTAAAATTATTGCCTTTGCAAAAGAAGATACCATTAGATTGGTCTTCTTTTGAGTTGTAACTAATATTAGTTACTTCGAGGTTTTCATCGCTAACTGAACTCGAAACCAGTAAATCATGCTTCTTCAAAATCTCTATAGCATTACTTATTTTTAAACTCATTTTTTCACACTCCTAAAATAAATGGTTAAAAAATTCTACGATTTGATCCCACCAAGATTTCTGGTTCGTCTTCTTATGTATTACTTTTTTAACATCTGCCTTTTTGAATGGAAGATAACCACCACTTGTATTAGCGACAATCAGTTTTACCGTTTGCTTCTTATGCTTTGCGGCAAAACCTAAGTCATCACTACTTCTAGTATAACTCAATTGTGCAACATTAAATTTTTTCGGCAGCCAAAAATAAATTGAATCATAAACTTTATATTTTTTATTATTGATTTTGACGTTTTGTCCCTTGTCTAGGACCTTTTTATACTCATAATTATCTTTTAAATAATGAACTAATTTTTGGGTACTGCGGAACCTTTTATCCTTGTCTGTCTTTTCACCCTTAGCGTCCAAGACGATTGTGACGATACGAGTATTGTCTAAAGGCAAAGTCCCTACGAATGAATCGCCAGCAGCTTCTGTCGTCCCAGTTTTTAGGCCATCAAATTCATAGCCGGATTGATAATCGCGACCACCCTTTAATAACAAATTCAGTGAGTCATAGACTTTAATTTCATTGTCGACGGGAAATGACAATTTAGATTGTGAAGTGGTCTTTAGAATTTCCGGATATTTATCCAAAACATGTTTAACGACCACGCCAATATCATCAGCGGAAAGTTTATTTTCACCATCTTTTGGACCAACGTACATGCCCTTCTTCAAGTCGGAATTATTTAGGCCTGAAACGTTATACAACTGGGCATTTTTTATTCCCCAATCTTTGAGGGTTTGGCGCATCATTTTAACAAATTTTGCCTGACTGCCGGCAACTTCATCAGCTAACACCATCGCGGCTGAGTTGGACGAAACAATCCAAGCAGCGTTATACAAGTCTTTAACTGAATACTGTTTATCAGCATCCAAGCGCACATTAGTTAAAGCGCTGTCTTGGGTCATTTCTGCTTCTTGAGCAGTTGGAGTCAATTTATCTTCTTCAGTAAATTTTCCTTCTCTAATGGCTTTTGTCACTAAATACAAAGTGATGATCTTTGTGATTGAACCGATGGCCACCTTTTTATCTGCATTTTGTTTGTAGATAACTTGGCCACTATTCTCATCAAAGATCATCCCCGCAGTAGCATTCATTTCTGGTTGTTGACTGACTGTCGTCGTTGTTGCTTCGACAGTCGTTGAAAAAATTGGCAATATCAACAAAAACATCGATAAAACCAATAGTAATTTCTTAGTGAAACCTTTCATTTTTAAACCTCACAGATCAGTTTTGTGATTGGGTGATGGGAAAGTGACTGATAAATGATGTTTTATCTTTATCCGAAGTTACGGCAATCGTCCCACCATGCAATTTCACCATGCTTTGAGCAATGGCTAGTCCTAACCCAGTTCCGCCGGTCTTTTTAGAACGTGAATCCTCAACTCGATAAAAACGATCAAAGACGTGCTTCAAAGAGTCCTCGGGAATGGGCTGACCATTATTAGCAACTGTGATAACAACCTCTTTGGGCTTTTTTTCAGCTGTTAGCCAAATATGAGTGGCTCCTTTACCATATTTCAAAGCATTCATGATGAGGTTATTGAAGACTCGACCGAGTTTTTCAGTATCGCCTTGCATCATGATCTTATCAGGATTAGAAGTTACGACAATTTCCATTCCTCGTTTGTTAGCTTCTAGTTCAAAGTCGGCTGACATCTGATCCAGCATCTGCACCATATCGAACTTCGTCATATTTAAGCGACTGGTTGCATGCTGAACATTGGCATATTCAAAGAGCGAATTTACCAAATTTTGCATCTCTAAGGACTTTTTATAAGCAATGTGGGTGTACTTTAGGATATGTCCTAAATCGCCGTAATTCTTGCTTTCAATCAATCCTAAATAGCCAATCACTGATGTCAATGGTGTTCTGATATCGTGACTGACATTGCTGATCAACTCATCCTTACTTTTTTCCGAGCGTTCTTGTTCCTTTGCACGGTGATTCATATTTAAAATTAGAAGGTTAAAGCTGTCAATGATTCCTTGCAAATTTTGATTGACTTTGACGTCGATTGGTTTAGTCAACTTATCGCTAGCTACCGACTGCAACGTTTCTTTGATTTGTCGCAATTCCATTTGATGATAAGTACCAATAACTATAACGCAAGTCAAAAATAATTCCAAAACTAGCGTGATGGCTAAAAACCATCCTTTTTGGGACCATAATTGCTCCAGATTATTGAGAAAATTGTTCGTCACTGAGCTTGTTCCCAGTGAACTGATTAAAATTGCATTGATTATCTGAAATAAAAGAAAGGTGCCTATTCCTTCAAGCAGGAGGACACCTTTAGCTTTTACGTTCAGTTTGATTCGTTTTTTCAAAAATCAAACCTCCACTTTATAGCCGACGCCCCAAACGGTCTCGATAACTTTTTCTCCGTTGGTAGCTTCTTCTAATTTATCGCGCAAATGACTAACGTGTACCATAACGGTCTTAGCCGATACGACGCTTTCTTGCTTCCAAACTCTTTCAAAAATTTCATCGGCTGAAAACACTCGATTGGGGTGACTTGCTAACAAATAGAGCACGCCAAATTCTAGAGCCGTTAGTTGAACCTTTTGACCAGAATCTGTCACGACTTCATGAGAATCCTTATAAATTGTGATTGGTCCTACCTCAAGTTTATCAGGCACATTTTTTGCTGACTGCTGAGTGCTTCGACGTAAGAGCGAGCGAATCCGAGCCATAATCTCCAAAGGATTAAATGGCTTCGTTACATAGTCGTCGGCTCCAGTAATAAGACCTTGTATCTTATCCATATCAGTCGTTTTAGCTGACACGATAATAATTGGAATCTGGGAATTTTTACGAACTCGTTTAACGACCTCGATTCCATCAATTCCAGGCATCATGATATCCAAAACCATCAAGCCGATGTCGCTGTGAGCAGACAATTGGTCTAGTGCTTCTTGACCTGAATTGGCTGCTATCGCCTCGTAACCCTCATTTTTAATATAGATACTAAGTAATTCAACAATTTCTTTATCGTCATCCACCACTAAGATTTTCATTTATATAAACCTCTCAAGCGTACATATATTTACAAGTTTACAACTAGTTAATATTATACAATAATATGGAAGTAGATTACTAATTAGACATGAAAGTGAGCCTATATGGAATATTTAAGAAAACGCATGAAGTTCTTATTGATCATTACTTTTTCCGTTGCCATTATCTTATTCGTCCAATATGAGATAAATTACGACAAAACGCTTGATATCAAAAAGGTCGGCATCTACATGACTTTGTTGAAAATTGCTTGCGGTGGTTATGGACTTTACGGGTTGATTCAGTTTTTCCGGGTAAAATAAAAAGAACTCAATAAAATTTCCAAAAAAATAGACAGAATAATCATCTTTTTGATTATTCTGTCTATTTTTGAATTTATTAATTAAAAGGTTAATTAAAAGAATGAACGATCATGAATGCCCATTGTCTTACGGAAAGCAAATCTTACACCATAAGCAACCACAGCCGCAATGAAGTAACCAATTGCATTAAGCGGTGGATTAATAGTTGTAGGTACAGCCGTCATCGCAGCTAGGAAGACGAACATGAACATTAGTCCAACGACTAAATATCCAATCGTGATTCCCCAGCCAGGTCTTTGAGACTTTGGACGTTTCATTTGATTGTTGAACCAAGTCAATAATGCACCCCACATTGCTGACAAGACAACCAATGTGATGATACCTGTTTGACTATTAGGGTCAGGCTTTTTAGTTGTTAAAGCAACGACCCCGTACAAAACGCCAAACAATGCAAAGAATAGTAGAGATGTGTCAATCCATGAAGCCCAAAATGGTGTTGTCTTAGGCTTTTTAACTGGATGCACGATATCTTGAGCTTTTTGAGTTACTGGTCCGTAAAGTTGATTAGCTGGAATACCTTTGATTTGATTATCAACCATTTCTGGAAGAAGTTCATCAATGGCAGTTTTAGCTTCGTCTTCTTTAAAACCGTCATCCATCAAATATTTATTAAGTTTAAAAACATATTCACTATTCTTATTACTTAACTTTTTACGAAGATCATCAGCATTCGCGTTATAGATTTCAGCTTTTACTTCTTCTTTTTTTTCGTTCTTAGCTGAAACAACTTTTTGTTTTTCAGCAGCTTGCTTATTCTTATCTCTTAAATCCTCTGACATTTTACTCCCCCTGGTTAGACATTAAAGCGGAATTCGATGATGTCTCCATCTTGAACTTCGTAATCCTTACCTTCAACGCGTAATTTACCGGCTTCTTTGACGGCTTTTTCACTACCTAATTCGTCCAAGTCACTATAAGCCATTACTTCGGCACGAATGAATCCACGTTCAAAATCAGAGTGGATAATTCCGGCAACTTGAGGTGCTTTCATTCCTTCATGGAAAGTCCAAGCACGTGTTTCCTTGCCACCAGCAGTAAAGAAGGTTCTCAAACCTAATAATTTGTAACTTGCACGAATCAACTTATCAAGTCCAGATTCAGTTACGCCTTCAGCTTCAAGGAATTCTTTTCTTTCATCATCGTCTAATTCAGCGATTTCTTCTTCAGTCTTTGCTGAAACGCCGATAACTTGTGCTTTTTCTTTCTTAGCATAGTCTTCAACAACTTTGTAGTATTTAGAGCTTTCAGGATCAGCCATATCATCTTCAGCAATGTTAGCTACATACAAAACTGGTTTTGATGTTAACAAGAACAATCCCTTAACGATTTTTTGCTCTTCTTCGTTAAAGTCGATTGATCTAACAGCTCCACCTTGTTCAAGAACTGGCTTAATCTTTTCTAAGACAGATAATTCTGCTTGAGCTTCCTTATCCTTAGCACTCTTAGCAGCCTTTTCAACTCGAGTGTAACGTTTGTTGATACTATCAAGATCAGCAATACTCAATTCCAAATTGATTGTTTCAATATCGTCTAGTGGGTCGACTTTACCAGTAACACTAGTAATATCATCATCATCAAAAGCACGAACGACGTGAACGATAGCGTCGACTTGACGAATATTCTCCAAGAATTTATTTCCTAGTCCTTCACCTTTACTTGCGCCTTTAACGATTCCGGCAATATCAGTGAATTCGAAAGTAGTATGAATCAATTTTTTAGCAGGAATCAATGAATCGATTCTTGCCAATCTTTTATCTGGTACTTCAACCATTCCCACATTAGGATCAATAGTAGCGAATGGGTAGTTGGCCATCTCCGCACCAGCTTTTGTAATAGCATTAAATAAAGTTGACTTACCAACGTTTGGTAGTCCGACAATTCCGGCAGTAAGAGCCATCAGTTATTCCTCGTTTCTTTCCATAAAATTAGGTGGCATTAATTGAGCTTTCGTCAAATAATGTTGTTCGTTTTCCGTTTTTACCTGAGCAGCTTGGGTCAAAACTTTTTTGAATTTCTTGTTGAATTCTGCTCGTGGAATCATAACGATATGTCCACAACCTAAGCATTTGACCTTGATGTCCGCACCCAATCGGATAACTTCCCAGCGGTTTTCCCCACAAGCGTGAGGTTTTTTCATTGTGATAATATCTCCAAGTTTAAACATACAATTCCTCTAATCTAAATGGATTCCTAATATGTCTAAAATACGATTCAGGTCATCCGTATTTGTAAAATCAATTTCTAATTTTCCGTGACCGCTACGAGTTTCTTTCACAGAAACTGGCGAGTCGAATCGTTCAACTAGTTTTTCTTCAGTCGCTTTAATAAATGGCGATTTTTGAACGACTTTCTTTTTCTTCTTACTATTATGTTTTGATTCAGTTGCTAATTGTTCAAGTTGGCGAACAGTTAAATCCTCATTGACGGCACGTTTAGCAAGTTTATCGATTTGATCTTTATCTTTCAAGCTAAGTAAGGTTCTGGCTTGCCCCATTGACAATTTGCTGCTTTGAACCAATTTCTTGGTTGCTTCAGGCAAATTCAATAGTCTCAAGTAATTAGCAATGTAAGGACGACTCTTGCCCAAACGTTGCGAGACTTGTTCTTGAGTAAGATTTAATTTAGTAATCAAAGTTTGATAAGCATCAGCTTCTTCAAGAGGTGTCAGATCTTCACGTTGTAAGTTTTCCAAAACGGCAATTTCCATCATCCCTGATTCGCTCAATGGACGAATAATTGCAGGGATAGTAGTCTTTTTAGCAATTTTACTTGCACGGAAACGTCTTTCACCAGCAATGATTTCAAATCCATTCACGCTTTCACGAACGATAATAGGTTGAAAAACGCCATTTTGTTCGATTGAGCTAGCCAGTTCATTCAAAGCATGCTGATCAAAAGTTTTTCTTGGTTGGTAAGGGTTAGGACGGATGTCATCGATGGACAAATCAACAACGGATTCACTGTTCTCATCAATTGCTTCAAATTCTGAGAAAATCGCATCGATACCGCGACCTAAACCTTTTTTATTTTTGTTTGATGCCATTACGCTTTAACACCTCCTTAGCAAGATCACGATAGGCTTTAGCTCCTCTAGACTTGTCATCAAAATCAACGATAGGCAATCCATAACTTGGAGCTTCAGCTAGTCGCGTATTTCTTGGTACGATCGATTTGTAGACGGAATCGCCAAAATATGACTTCACTTCATCTACAACTTGAGCACCCAAGTTAGTTCTAGCATCCAACATTGTAATGAGAACGCCTTCGATAGCTAAGTTCGTATTAAAATGCTTTTGGACTAAACGAATCGTATTCAACAATTGGCTCAAGCCTTCAAGTGCATAGTATTCGCTTTGCACAGGGATAATGATTGAATCGCTTGCCGTAAAAGCATTTGTCGAAAGTTGACCTAGTGAAGGTGGGCAGTCGATCAAAATGATGTCATAATCGGAGTCCACTTCCTCAATACCTGCACGCAGACGCGTCTCACGGGCCATCATCGTGGTCAATTCCATTTCCGCACCGGCCAATTGAATCGTGGCAGGAACGATATCGAGATTTTTATGTTTAGTATGAATAACGGTTTTTCTTAGAGGATATTCATTGACTAAAACATCATAGACATCTTTTTCAACATTGGCTTTTTTAATACCTAGTCCGCTAGTTGCATTCCCTTGAGGATCAGTGTCGACAATCAAGACCCTCTGACCAAGATCTGTCAAACAAGCTCCTAAATTGATAGTGGTAGTAGTTTTTCCTACACCACCTTTTTGATTTGCAACAGATATTTTTCGTGCCATTTTATTCCCCTATCTCTAGAAATATTTATCTATGGTTAATCACTTTTGGCGTTTTTGCCATATCTATATAATCTTATCATTTTTACAGTATTAATTAATACTTAGTGATTATTTCACGAGTGGCTTTTTGGCAGGAGTACCTGGTTTACGAGGATACTTTTTCGGTGTTTTGGAAATTTTAGTAACCATAATAAAATTACGGATTCCTGCATCATTTGGTAGTTCAACTGATTTTTGTTGCTTAACCTCTCCACCCAAAGTTTTGATAGCATATTGAGCAGTTTCAACTTCTTCAGGAGC
The DNA here is from genome assembly GCF_009600995.1 of Companilactobacillus halodurans. Taxonomy (NCBI): domain Bacteria; kingdom Bacillati; phylum Bacillota; class Bacilli; order Lactobacillales; family Lactobacillaceae; genus Companilactobacillus; species Companilactobacillus halodurans. Next base: position 10,770 of record NZ_VDFO01000028.1, read on the forward strand.
TTTTTCAGATTTCATTGCAACAAATTGACCACCGATTTTGACTAATGGCAAACAAAATTCAGTTAAAACATTCATTGCTGCAACAGCACGAGCCGTTACAATATCAAACGATTCACGAAATTGTGGATTCTTGCCCACTTCTTCAGCACGTCCATGAACTAAACTGACATCATCCAAGTGCAATTTTTGAACTAAACCGTCTAAAAATTTAATCCGTTTGTTTAATGAATCAACAATCGTAATTTTCAACTTTGGATTAATAATTTTAAGTGGCAATGACGGAAAACCAGCACCCGAACCAACATCACAAAGCGTTAATTCATCGTGTAATAGCTTTTCATCAACGAATCCTAAAACAATTGAATCATAAAAATGTTTTAAATAAACTTGATCCTCGGCGGTAATGGAAGTTAAGTTCATGACTTTATTAGTCTCTACCAACTCATGAAAATAAGTTGCAAATTGTTCTTTTTGAGTTGCACTTAACTCGATGCCCTGTTTTGATAGGGCTTCAAAAAATTCTTCCGGTTTCATTAAATACCTCCACTTGTGAAACACATGTTTCACACTCTTTTATCCTATATTAATGCGCAATTTAATTCAATGATGAGTTGGTGAACTCTTTAGTTTTTATTGTTGCATTTACAACAAAATGATTGTATGATTATCCCAAATCTATTCCTAAAAATCGTGGAGGTTTTTTATATGGTCAGCATTAAAAGTACTAATGAGTTAAGCCCCAAAGAACTAATAGATATCTTAAAGGCGCGAGTGGCTGTTTTTGTTGTCGAACAGAATTGTCCTTATCAAGAAGTCGATGAAGACGACTATAACGATTTGCACGTCTGTTTGGTTGAAAATGACCACTTAAAAGCCTATACCAGAATTATCGATAAGGGTGATCACATTACCTTTGGTCGTGTTCTAGTTATGAAGGAATATCGTAAAGCTGGTTTAGGTGAAAAAATCGTTAGTCAAACGATTGAAGAAATTAAAAATAAATTTCCTAACAAACCTATCCAAATTCAAGCTCAAGCCTACTTGCAAAAGTTTTACGAACAATTTGGCTTCAAAGCTATTTCTGATGTTTATTTAGAAGACAATATTCCTCACCTAGATATGCTCATGAAATTTTAATTAAGGGGGGGCGGTTCAATGCCTATAACGACGTTACCAATTGATATTCGAGAAGTTAATTACTCAGATTTGCCACAATTGCATCGACTAAGTGTCGCCACTTTCAACGATACTTTCAATTCTCAAAGCTTTAGTAATTTTTCTGATTACACTCAGACAAATTATAATTATGGACAACTGGCTAGTGAGATGATCAATCCTAATTCTTTCTTCTACTTTATTTTCTTCAATCACAAATTAGCCGGCTACCTCAAGCTAAATATTGACGATGCTCAGTCGCAGTCAGTGGCTGGTGGATTAGAAATCGACCGAATTTATTTGCGTGAAGGTTTCAAATATATGGGACTGGAAGAAAAATTGATTAATTTGGCTTTTGAAAAGGCTAAGAAATTTCATAAAGATACCATTTGGAGCAGCGTTTGGGAACATAACGCCCCCATCATGTATTACTACAAGGAATTTGGTTTCAAAGCCTTTGGTAGTCAGGAATTCAAATTGGAAGATACGATTCAAAAGGACTTAATTATGAAGGTCCATTTTTAAAAAGACATCAAAAAAGCTCCTAATTCGTTTGAATTAGAAGCTTTTTTGATATATTAATTCTGATTTAGTGCCCCTGCCAAGGAACTATATTCTAACACATTGAATCGCAATCTTCTGGTAAACAATCGCATTTCACGTGTTCAGGTGCCGTTTTGATTTTTTCATTCAAAATACCTTGCAAAGACTCTAAATCGCTTTTGCTGAGCTCTAGTGATTCGACCAATTCATTTAACACTGGACCCGTCTTATGAGCGCAGAAGTTATCAAATAGACTATTTGCATATTCATCCATTGTTTCTTGTTCAGCAACAGTTGATGAATAAATATAACGACCCTTTTCTTTTTGACGACTCAAAAATTCTTTTTTAGTCAAACGTGTAATCAAAGTTTTAATCGTTGAATCAGACCACGTTTGTTTCTTTTGCATGAGATTGATTATTTCTGAACTAGTCACATGTTTTAAAGTCCAGACGATTCTCATAATTTGCCATTCAGCTGAAGAAATTTCAACTTTCCTCTGCTCTTTTCTTGCTACAGTATCCATCAAAATCGTCCTCTCTTCCTGACAAGTATTATATACATTATTTATTAGTTTTTATATCCTTTTTTCACTATAAGATTGCGCATATCCTTTTTTAGCCTTAAGTCAGCTTAAATCAAAAAGAACTATAACGGCGTTATAATCATTTATATATTTTGCTAATATTCCATTCCTATATAAAGAAATTATTAATTGATATAAAAAAAGAAATAGCATAAAATTGTTACCTAGAAAAGAGTCTTAATAAGGGTACTAATAAACAGTATTTAATGTCAGGGGGAAGGACATACGAACTATAGTTTTTTTGTACAACCACAAGTAAATAAGTGCAATGATACAGTCTTTGGATATGAGGCTTTATTGCGCAAAGAGGAAAACGGCACCTGGCGGCTTCCCCAAAGCTTCACCGAACTTTGCGTTAGTGATCAAGTTAAATTAATTGAAAAGACTGCTACGATCATCAATCAAAAGACAACTAACAAAAAAGTTATCTCTTTTAATTTGAATAGCAACCAAGCTAACGATCCACTCACTTTAGGAGCCATAATCGCTCTAAAAAAAAGAATCCAACCGATTGATTTAATCATCGAATTGACCGAAGCAATGCCACTAAAAACAATCAAGGAATTCAGTTTGCAATTACACCAATATGACATCTCATTAGTAATCGATGACGTTGGCACTGGATCTAATACCTTTGATAACGTTAAAAACTTATTGCCCTACGTAGATAAAATCAAATTTGCAATGCAAAATCTCCGAACAGACGGCGATGATGAAAAGATACCTGAATATTTATCGTTTTGGGTCCAACAAGCTAGGAAGTACTGTTTAGGCGTTATTTTAGAAGGCGTTGAAAATCGACAGGATCAGATATTAGCTAAGAAATTCGGGATTTTTTTACAACAAGGATACCTGTATGGAAAACCTCAGAGAGTGGAGCAGGACGCTTAGACATCGAGGATTAAGACAATTTCACGAATTGGCTGCGGAGCAGACAAGGCGGGAAATAGGCTTAACCGGAAATGTCTGTCCTGTGGAACTCGTTTTAGTCAGAGAGTGGAGCAAGCCCGGTAGCTACCGAGGATTAGGGCCATTTTGAAAATTGCACGCGTACTTTGCGTGTGAGTTTCAAAATCGTTCTAACCGGAAGTAGCTGGCTTGTGGAACTCGTTTCCGCTATAAACCAGTGAACCCTCGCTATAAAACAGTAAAAACACTTCAATACAAAAATGGTGACGCTAATCTAAAAAAGTTAGATTAACGTCACCATTATTTTTATTCACTAAGTATGCCAAAACGAGCTACGAAAGGGCAACTCCCTACACCTAAGACAATTTCCCAAATCACTCGCAAAGTGCGCGAGCAATTCGTGAAATTGTCTTAGGCTCCGGGAGATGGGCGCCCTTTCTGCGCTCTCTGATTATGATAATGAATCCCATGCTGGCAATACGATTGGTTCGCTATTAAACTCAGCTAATTCTTTATCAGTCAAATATTTCTTATTGATAATAACTTCATAAATATTATTTTCGAACCATTTTTGATCCATTAAGAAATATCCCTTTTCGCCGTTAGCTTCACCCCATGAGTTTTCGACTTTCCAACGATTAGGTTGGCCTTTGACGAGGTTAACGCCTGTTAAGGTCATGGCATGTGAGACTTCAGCTTCTTTATAGTCTAAAGCTAAACCTTTTTCAATCTTTGTATCGATTCCTAACAACTTGTCATATTGGTACAAATTGCCTAGTAGATAGCCGTTTTTGCGGTCTGATTCTTTAGAAACATCATTGCCAAACCAAACTAAGTCGTTGCCTTTCAATTGTTGAATGCTCAAATCTCTTAGACGTTCAATTGGCAAATTCAAGAACTTATCAACTTTTCCGCCAACGATATTTCCCGTCAGATCAATCGTATAAACTTGGTCATACTGCTTGCTTGTTTGAGGAGAATTCTCGATAATAGCATAGTCATCCAAATTAATTGTGAAGTATTGCTTCAAAAATTCCTTTGGCGTGATACTCTCTTCTTCAATCAACTTGTCGCTGTCAGTTCTCAATGACAACTCGAAATCCTTAGGTGGTTGACCAAATGAATAGACGCAAAGTTTGTAAACTTCTGAAAGCATCTCTTCAACTCTTTGGTCAATTTGTTTTTGCGCAATGCCTTTTTTAACCATATCACGCAATTCAATTCCGTTTTTACGTAACATTTTGTTCAAAACCGCGTTAAACTCAGTTGTGTTGTCTGATGCGGCTGTTTCTGGCATCACGTAACTTGGTACGACGCCATACTTTTGAATCAAATTAGCAGCATATTGCCAAAATCCACCATCACCATTTGGGTGGCTGAACAAAGTATTCACTTTGCGGTCTTCAATTGGCAAATCAGCTGTGGCTAAAACGTTTTGTAAGAATAAATTGGATTTTTCCAATCGATCCCAAAATGACAAATAATTTTGCGATAATTCAAAATCCTTCAAATTATTTTTCAAAGCAAATTCGGTTCTCAACGAGTTCAAGGCTGCAAACAACCAGCAACGTCCGGAACGTTTTTGATTTGACACTTTACCAGTATTGATTTCAATATTAAATATAGGGTTCAATTTAGTTTTAACTTCAGGATCCTCAGAAGCACCATACAATCCCACTTGTGCAACAGAATTTTTCAGAACATTATTGGTTGCATCTTGATTTAAGTTCTGTTGAAAATCTGCTAAAATCTTTTTATTGATTTCTTTTGTCAATTCAATCACCTCATTATTCAACTATATTACAATACTTCTAACTCTACGGGAGAAATTATGTCTGACACAATAAAAATTGCTTACTTATATGAAGATTTAATGAATACATATGGAGACAGCGGCGATGTTAAAATCCTCTGCTTCCTGCTTAAAGAAAAAGGTTACGATACTCAAGTTGACAACATCAGTTTGGATATGAAATTTAATGCCTTTGATTACGACTTTCTCTTCTTCGGTGGTGGCCAAGACTTCGAACAATCTGTTATCGCTGGCGACTTGAGACGTCACCGTGAAACTATCAAAGACTATATCGAAGATGATAAACCTATGCTTTGCATCTGTGGTGGCTATCAATTCTTAGGTAAATATTACGAAACAAGTGGCGGAAAAACTATCCAAGGCTTAGACATCTTGCCACTTCACACTATTTTTAAAGCAGATAGCCGCATGATTGGCGACACAGAATATAAAACTGAATGGGGCACAGTTAAAGCTTTTGAAAATCATAGTGGTAGAACTTACTTCGATGATAAGAAAAAGCTCAAACCATTTGGCGTGATGGTCCAAGGTTATGGAAATAATCCTGATGATAAGCAAGAGGGTATGCGTTATAAAAATACCATTGGCAGTTATTCTCACGGTCCCATCTTAAAAAATGAAAATGTTGCTAAAGCTATTGCCGATAAAATTATTACTTCACATAAAGAACGTTTAGCACAAAAAAATTAAAGAAAAACCAATTCAAATTTCAATACGAGACAAAACATTATCCCATTTCTAAACATCTAAAGATACACCTAGACGACAATCTTAAAATAGGAAATTATGTTATGTCCCGTATTTTTTTTGCACTTTTAAGGTAAAATGATTACATATCCAATTAATTTCATTTATGCAGAGGTTTATTTTGAAAAGTAAAGAAAAAGCATTTCTAATTGTTTCAGATGTTCTCATTTTTTTCATTGTAGCTTACATTATTTTTAAGGGTGGCGTCATTGGAGGCTACGATCCGGGTTTTCACATGGCACGTATCAGTACCTTAGCATCTAACATTTCTCATGGACATTTTCCAAATCCAATTGGCTTTGAATACCTTAATAAATTAGGTTATGGCGTCGGCTTCTTCTATGGAAATTTCTTGCTTTATCCTTTTGCTATCGTTAATGTCTTGGGATTAAGCGACTATCACTCATACTTGCTTTTCCTATTTGTCTTTACTATCTTAAGTATCATTTCAATCAATTACGTAATTCACAAACTGTTCCATAATAACTGGGCTACAATCGTTTCAGCACCCATTTATCTAAGTTCTTATTACTTTTATGGAATCATTTCTACTCGTGCAGCTGCCGGAGAATTAATTGCTTGGGCACTCATTCCTTGGGTACTATTAAGTACTTTTAAATTAGTAAAAGGTCAAACAAAATATTGGCCTATGCTATCTATTTCCCTAGGACTACTCTTCGTTTCACATATCTTGTCATTCTTAATCACTTTAGGTACGGTTCTAATAATTTTTATTATGAATCTTATCCCCGTTTTCAAAAACAAGAAAATCTTCATATCATTTGTTAAATCAGGACTATTCTTCTTAGGCTTAACTAGTGTTTTCCTATTTTCATTCGTTGAACAATATACCGTTCAAAAATACGTCGATACATCTAAAAACGCTGACGGTCAATTTGGACTTATTGCTAATGCGATGTTGAAAAAGAACCCCGTTTTTGATCCTCAACAATTCATCCCTCTTAACGGGACTTTTCTAGTTATTCTATTACTAGCATCATTAATTTTTTATCTGATTAAAGACCGCGGTTTTCGCTTCTCAGATAAACTGATTCCTCAAGCATTTATTGTCATCGCTCTTTACAGCTCTTTATCATTATCGACTGACCTATTGAAATTTGTAGTAAGCATTTTTAAACCTTTAGTTTTATTACAAGTAATTTCTCGTGTTAATGTAATCATCTTGCCATTACTAACATTTATCGTTGCTAGTGCTCTAGGACAAGTCCTTACGAAATTAGGCAATTTTAAAATCCCAGTAACAGGAATCTTTTTAATTTTTATCGCCGTTATAACAATCAACTTCCCTATCAAATCAAATCTCGAATTTGTAGCCACACGCAAAGGTCCAATCACTCCTTTAAGTATCAGTATGGGTGAATACGAACCTGCTGATTTTATGAAATATATGACTACTATTAACCCTAAGCCATTTCCAAAAACTATTGCTCAATCGCAAGGATATACTGTCACTCAAAATAATCATAACGCCGTTACGGTAAAGATTTCTGACAACAAACAAAGTCGGACTATTATGTTGCCACGGCTTTACTATAAGGGCTACCAAGTAACTATTCATTCAAATAATCAAACAAAAGTTGTCCCTGCAAAATCCAAAAATGGATTGGTTGCCACGACTCTACCTAGTTCATTCCATTCTGGGAAAATTAGCGTTGAGTATAAGATGACCACTATTGCAAAAATCGGTTGGCTAATTACAATCATTAACCTATTACTATCTGGATATTGGCTTTTCAAAAATAAATTCACTAAAAAAGAATCTCTAAAATGATTTGTTACTAATATTTATTTATAAAAAATTATTCATAGTAATTTCAGTCGCAGAAATAAACGCGGAACATAACATACTTTTGTGCTAAGAAAAATAGCTCCTGGTAATCAAAATACAATTACCAGGAGCTATTTTCTTAATGCTTGAAAGCTGACCATGTTATGTTCCGCTTTCGCTATCCTTTATTATTTATTTTGTAAACTAGCAACCTGTCGAACCATAGCTAATTCTTCATCAGTTGGAATCAACAAGACCTTGATGGCTGAATCTGAACTACTTATGATTCCTTCTTTTCCAGCTTCATTTAACTTGGAGTCCAATTTAACATTGAAAATCGATAATTTATCAATGATTTCTTGACGCAATTTAGGGTTGTGTTCGCCAATGCCACCAGCGAAAACCAATGCATCAGCTCCATCTAGTTCGGTTAAGTAACTGCCGGCATACTTAATGATGCGGTTGATGAATACTTCAACGGCCAATTTGGCTTGAGGATTAGTCTTTTCTTGAGCTCTGATTTCACGCATATCAGGTGAAATCCCAGAAATTCCTAATAAACCGGACTTTTGATTCAAGAGCATCATGATTTCATCAGGATCACTGACATCAAGCTCTTTCATCAAATATGGCACGAGTGATGGGTCAACGTCGCCTGCTCTAGTTCCCATCGTGACACCAGTCAGTGGCGTGAATCCCATTGAAGTATCAAAGGCCTTACCATTTTTCACAGCGGCTAGAGAAGCACCACTGCCGAGATGCATCGTTACCAAATCAACATCTTTTTGGTCCTTGTGCAATAATTCAGCCGCACGACTAGTCAAATAACCATGTGAAATGCCATGTTCGCCATAACGACGAATTTGATACTTCTGAGTTATTTCATATGGCAAGCTGTAAATTGCATTCATTTCGGGCAAATCAGTAAAGAATTGACTGTCGAACACCGCATACTGCTTAACATCAGGCAAAGTCTGCGCCATCGTTTCGATTCCCTTGGCTTCCATAGGGTTATGCAATGGGGCAAAGTTACTCAATGACTTAATTTCTTGTAAAACTTCCGGTGTGATTTCAACGGCGTGCTTGAAGATTTGGCCTCCAGCAACGACTCGGTGAGCTACCGCCGTAATCTCACTTAAATCTTGAATAATCGTTAACTTTTGTAATTCATCGAACACCATTTTCACAGCGCTACTTTGGCCTAAGTTGTCGACTGTCTTTTGGTATTTCTGATGATTACCATATTTAATTGTAAAGATTGAACCTGGCATGCTGATTCGTTCAACCAAACCATTTGCAAGAACTGTTTCGGCGGGCATTTCAAATAATTGCCACTTTAATGACGAGCTACCTGCATTGATAATTAATGTCTTTTGCATCAAAAAATCACTCTCCTACCTAACTAGGATACCTAATTTTCAGAAAATGTGCTGAACTATTTGTCCAAAAAGCGATTTGTTTTCAGAATAGCGCTAGAAATTGCTGGTGCGATAATAATTGCAGCAATCATTTCTGGAATTCCGTTAGTTCCAACGATAACTAATAACAATTTATTCAAGAGATCAGTCTGAGTTGCATATGCTTGTGCCATAACACTGGCATACATCAGTCGCATCAATCCTAAGACCAAAACGGTATTAATTAAAGAGCCAATACCAGAAGCCACTGCCATCCCTAGGACCTTTTTATTGGTATGATTTTTAAACCACAGATAAATCCACCCGGCAATCAAACCGACGGCAATCCTTGGCAATACGGCAACGACTGGATTAGTAAAAACCGTTGTATCAATAATCGAAGTGGGACTTGTAAAAGCACGGATAATCGTTCCTATTCCCCAAACCAATCCAACAATAGCGCCGTTTTTAGGTCCAAGCACAATGGCGGCCACAATCACCGTTATATGGATAATAGTAATATTAATGAAACCAGTGGGAATAAACCCCAAGAATGGCACCATTGATTGGACAAAAATAATGGCTATTAAAATACCGAGAATGGCTGTCCGATAAGCTTTACGTCTTTGCAAAACTCTGTCTCCCTTTATATGATTTTCTTAATTTTACTTTATTACCAATCAAAGCGCAAAAAAAGAGAGCAAAACATAACTGTATGTCATGTCTCACTCTCAAAAAAATTTCTCTTATTATTCTTCGGCAGCGTCAACTGCTTTAATGACAGCATTTCTAAAGCCATTTTCCTCTAAAGCGGCAACGCCTTTAATAGTTGATCCACCTGGAGAAGTTACTTCATCCTTTAAAGCAGAAACATTCAATTGCGATTGTTTGGCCAATTTGCTGGCTCCGATTGCCATACCGATAGCAGCTTCGTAAGAAAGTTTACGATTCAAACCATGCTTAACGCCAGCATCGCTCAAGGCTTCAATAAAGACATCCAAAAAGGCTGGAGAACATCCGGCAACGGTCCCTAAGATGCCTAATTGATCTTCTGGAACTTCAACTAATTGACCAGTGTAGCCAAGAATTGAACCAATCTTCTTCTTGTCTTCTGCTGTAAAATCGTCTGAATAAGTAATTCCTGTAAAACCAGCACCAACCTTAACTGGAGTGTTAGGAATGGCATGAGCCACTTTAACACCAGTCAAAATCTTTTTAAGATGCGTGATTGAAGCTCCGCCAGTAAATGCCACGATTAATTTGCCCGTAGCGATTTCCTTTAGTTCGGTTAAAACACTATCCAAAGCGTTTGCGCCAACGGCAATGAAGATAACTTCTGCATCTTCTAGCTGCTTAACTTTTTTGACCATTTTAAAGCCCAACTGATCGTCTAGTAGCTTAGTTCTATTAGAACGACCACCTTTAACGACGATTTCGTCTGCATCGAAGCCATTTTTAACTAGACCCGTTATAACGGCTCCACCAATACTGCCTGCACCAATAAATCCAATCATAAACTTCACTCCTTACAAGGTTTATTACTTACATTATATAAGAAGATAATTCTTTCAGATAATAAAAGCAATAATTATCTAAACATTACCAAATCGTGTATCCTTTATGTAAAGAGGGGATTCAATCATGAAGACATATCGTACACGCAGTCAATTAAAATCAGAAGTCAAACAACTCCTACATGGGAATTGGTCTAAAGCTATCTTGCTATATATCATTCCACTAGTTCTACTAGCCATCTCCAATGGTTCAGGTTCCAATTCACGGACAAATGTGAATTATGGGAACCCAAATTTTGAAATCACACATTTTGCTAGTGTAGCTTTGTCAGCTGGAATCATCACCTTTATCTTAAGTTTAATTTTCTTGCTGATTACTCTTTCAGCAACATTTAGAGGATTAGATTGGATAGAAGATCCAGAGCTTGATTTTAGTCCTATTCAAAGCAACTTCACTTACTTCCGTAGTCCAGCTTGGTGGCAGTTGATTATCATTTATGTTCTAATTGGCATTTTTACTTTCCTTTGGACTTTGCTCTTAGTTATTCCGGGAATAATCAAAGGTATCGCTTATTCGCAAACTTACTTCGTTTATAAAGATTTAAACGATCGTGGATTAGCTTCTAATTATTCATTGACTGACTACATTACTAGAAGTCGACAATTGATGAATGGCAATAAATGGCGTTATTTCGTCTTGCAATTAAGTTTTATTGGCTGGTGGATTCTTGGCTTTATCAGCTTGGGAATTGGTTTTATTTGGATTTATCCTTATTACAAACTAACCATGGCTAACTTCTATCATGACTTAGTATCCGAAAATAGCATTAACTAAATTACAGAATAAATAAGTCTGGTAATCGTAAATGATTACCAGACTTATTTATTTCGTATAATGATAGACCACATCGTGCAACAATTGGACAACGTCTGTCCCAGCTCTAGAATCATAATAATTTTTAAACCTCTCATCGTTTTTATACAAGTCGACTAACCCTCGATGAGCTTTTTTAGTATAGTTCGTCCAAGTAAAATTGAGCCATTTTTTATGCTCTTGATAAATTTGTTTAGCCAATGCTGAATCTAAATCAGGTTTTATTTTCAATTTTACTAAGTCAGAAATTAAATTGTTTTCAGTTTCTTTCATTTCATTAAAATCATTTTCAGTTAAACTATCAAATTTTTCATTAGAATCGTTTATCATCTCAGCACCATATTTATCACGAATTTCATGCCCATATTTGGTCTCATTATCGGTGATTTTCTCTTGCTTAAAAGCCGCAAACTTTTCTGAATCTGTCATTTTTATTTCTCCATCGTAATTTTTTAAAGTCTGGTCAATATTTGCTAGAAGAGAATTTACTTCATGTTGCTTTTTAAGTAAGAGCTCACGCTGTTCTTTCAAAGCCTGCACTTGCGAAAAATTAGGATCATTCATAATTTGTTTGATTTTTATCAACGGGAAATCTAGCGACCGATAATACAAAATCTGTTGTAATTTATTTACGTTTTTTTCATTATAAATTCTATAATTACTGTCATTTATCTTACTAGGTTTCAAGAGTCCGATTTGGTCATAATAACGTAAGGTACGCGTACTGACGCCAGCTAATTGAGCCAATTTTTTAATTGTATAATCCATAAATATCTCTCCTAACAAAATGAATTTTAAAGGTTGACGCAACGACAAGGTCAAGTTAATTCCTCAAAAAACAGTCACTTTTTTCATTAAGACTGTTAATATAGGTGTTAATAATTATTAGGTGGGTGACTAAATTGAACGAATTTATTCAAGTACTAACTATTGCAGGTTCCGATTCAGATGGAAGTGCCGGCGCACAAGCTGATTTGAAAACATTCATGGCTCGTGGAGTCTATGGAATGTCCGTTTTAACAGCTGCCGTAGCCGGAAACTCTTTTGGTATTCACGATAGCATCAATATGCCAGCTAGTTTTATCAAGAGCCAAGTTAAAGATATCAAAGACGACTTTAAAGTATCAGCTTTCAAAACTGGTATGCTCTCAGATTCTGAAATAATTCATACAGTCGCCGATGCTATTAAGGACAAGCCTTTTGGAACATTTGTCCTTGATCCAGTTATCATCACTAAACATGGCGCTATGCTTCTAGAAGCTGAAGCCTATCAAACTTTGATTGACGAATTGTTCCCCTTAGCCGATTTGATTACGCCAAACTTCTATGAAGCTAAGAAATTGTCAGGTCTTAATTTAGAAAATAAAGAAGAAATTATTAAGGCTGCACACAAATTACGCAATTTAGGTCCAAAAAATATTATGATAAAGGGTGAACATAGCGACGACTCAATCAGTGAAGTCGAAGACTACGTTCTATTAGAAGACGGACAATCATTTTGGATCTCCGAACCCTATGTAAAAACTGACCACATCAACGGAACCGGCGATACGCTTTCATCATGTATCGTTGCTGAAATCGCCAAAGGTCACACAACGGAAGACGCCATTAAGATTGCTAAAACATTTACCTATAATGCTATCAAGCATGAAATCGCTGTCGGACATAAGTACGGTCCTATTAACCATTTCATAAAGGATGATATACAATAGTATTTGCGGGTAAAATTGGAGGTTTATTTATGGTAAGAATAACAAAAATTTCTGCCGGCATTTTATTACTTATACTGTCAATCGTATTAATGATCAAAGCTGGTTTTGAAGGATTTATCGCCGCTTTGGTAGGAACTGGAGCAATTGGTGGTGCTGCTGGTATTTTGATGGCTATCACCTATATCATTTCAGCTGCCATTTATATTTTGACCAATCGTACTTATAGTATCGTTCCCGATATCGTTGGCTTCGTAATTTTGATTTTGGGTGGTCTAATGGGTCTTTTCAATGCCAACATGCCAGGCGCTGGATTCTTAAAAATCTGGGCTTGGGTCGGTATTGCCATTGGTGCAATTGATTTGATCATCGTTATTATTGATTTGATAATTCATCCCGCTCCTGAAGAGGATGAAGAAGAACAAGACAATAATAATGGACAGTTCAATAACCAACAATTTCAAGCTCCAAACGGTCAATTTTATAATCAAGCACAAATGCCTCAACAACAGTTCAATCAACCAAATAACTTTAATCAGGGCAACTTCAATAACAATCCTAATTTTAATAATCAACCTTACGGATATAATCAGCCAAATCCTAATCAATACCCTCAAGGCGGCAATGGCAATAATGGCCAATTTAACCAACCTCAAAATCCGCAATTCAATCCTAATCAACGGATGAATCAAGCAAATAATAATCCTATGAATATGAATCAGGGTCAAAATTCAATGAATCAAAACCCTATGAACAACAATCAAATGAACCAAAATCCCCAAAATGCTATGAATAACCAAATGAACCAAAACGGGAATTATAATAATCGTTATAATCAACCACAAATGAATAATAATCGCCCTAATCAAAATCAAATGGGCAATAATTTCAATCAAGCTCAATTTCCAAACCAGACGAATCGTCCAATGAATCAAATGAACCAACCAAGACCAAGAAACTTTCAGCGACCACAAAATAATCAAATTCCTAACCGTTATAACGGCAATCAATTCAACAATATGACTAATAACCAAGGAATTCGTAACAGTCAGCCAAATAATCTTGGCAATCCTAATCAGTCGCAAAGATTGAATACGCCACAAAAGCCAGATTCAGGTGAAAATGTTGGTCAAACTAGGACGAGAAGCAGTCGTCACAATCAATAAAAATTATTGCAAATATACAAAACTAATAGACCTCTATCCCACGGATTGAGGTCTATTTTTGTATCAGCTTTTTTTGTAAAAATAAATTATCGATATTGATAAGCAAAAATTTCTTTTCGGATTATATTTGAAGTATAGGAAAAATAATATATATGATTTATCTTTTTATAGAGACACATCGTCTATAAGTTGATTTTTCAGCATTGGAAGCGATATTTTTTAAGTTAAAACTATTGCTTGTCGAGTTAATTAATCATATGATAAACGTGTATATAAAAGGGTTTTAAATATTGTTTCAAGGAGGTCGTTAACCATGCTAGATATTGGTTTAAGCGTTGTCTCACTAGCGCGTTTCCAATTTGCAATGACAACTGTCTTCCACTTCTTCTTTGTTCCTTTCTCTATTGGAATGGGATTTCTAGTTGCTATCATGGAAACTATTTATGCCGTTAAAAAAGACAAAGTTTACTTAAATATGGCAAAATTTTGGGGAAAAATTTTCCTATTGAGTTTTGCCGTTGGTATCGTTACTGGTATTATTCAAGAATTCCAGTTTGGGATGAATTGGTCTGAATATTCACGTTTCATGGGTGATGTATTCGGAGCACCATTAGCCATTGAAGCCCTACTAGCATTCTTCATTGAGTCTGTCTTTATTGGTATTTGGATGTTTACTTGGGATCGTTTCAGTCCTGGTTGGCACGCATTTATGATTTGGATGACTTCAATTGGTACTATGCTTTCAGCCATTTGGATTTTGGCTGCTAACAGTTTCATGCAACACCCTACCGGATTCAAGATTAACAACACTACTGGCCGGATTCAATTGACTGATTTCGGTGCCGTGGTAGCTAATCCACAACTATGGAGAGTCTTCCCACACGTTATCTTAGCTGCCTTCATGACAGCAGCCGTTGTTATTGCCGGTATGAGTGCTTGGGGGTTGTTGCGCAAGAAGAAAGATGAGAACCACTTTTTCAAGACTTCATTGCGCTTTGGTCTCTGGGCAAGTTTGATTTTTGCCATTTGTTCAGCCGGTGCCGGAGATTTCCAGACACAACAAATGATCAAAGATCAACCTATGAAATTTGCTGCAACTGAAGGTATCTATAAAGATACTAAAGATCCTGCTCCTTGGACGGTCGTCGAATTGATCGATGCCAAGGATCATAAAGCAACGAATAAAGTTGATATCCCTGGCGTTTTGAGTCTTCTTACTTATCACAAGCTCAGCGGCTCAGTTAAAGGTATGAATACTCTCAATAAAGAATTGCATGCTAAATACGACAAGCAATTTGGCAAGGATATGAACTACTATGTTCCAGCTAAAACACTCTTCTGGAGTTTCAGAGTCATGACTGGTATTGACGCTTTGATTATGTTGGTATCATTCGTTGGTCTGATTTTCTCCAGAAAGAAAAAGGACACAATCGAAAGCCACAAGTGGATGCTAGTGGTCTTGGGAATTTGTCTTTGGGTTCCATTCATCGGTAATTCAGCCGGTTGGTTCATCACTGAATTCGGTCGTTACCCATGGATCGTTTATGGACTCTTCACAATTGCTCAAGCCGTTTCACCAACTTCAACTGTGGCAAGTCTATTATTCAGTAATATTGTTTACTTCTTGCTCTTCACACTCTTAGGCGGCGTTATGATTTGGTACTGCAGACAAACACTTCATCATGGTCCTTACTTTGAGGGCGAAGATGACAAACAAAACGTCGATCCATTTGCTAAGGAGGCGTTTGGAAGATGACACTAAGTACATTGTGGTTTATCTTAATTGGACTGCTCTTTGCAATCTTCTTGTTTCTCGAAGGGTTTGACTTTGGTGTCGGAATGGCAACAAGGTTCTTAGCTCACGACGAAATGGAAAGAAGTGCAATCATGTCCACTATCGGCCCTCACTGGGACGGTAACGAAACTTGGTTGGTAACTGCCGGTGGTGCAATGTTTGCTTCATTGCCAATGTGGTACGCATCACTATTTTCAGGATATTACATCCTCTTCTTACTTGTTTTAGTTGGCTTGATTCTTCGTGGAGTTTCCTTTGAATTCCACAAGCACGCCGAAACAAAAACTGGTAAAAATCTTTGGATGTGGACTTTCTTCTTTGGCAGTCTCATCCCACCATTTTTCCTCTGTATGATTCTTTTGAGCATGGTTCAAGGCATCCCAATGGACGCTAATGGCAATGCTTTCCCTGCATTCTTCGATGTCGTTAACTTATTATCGATTGTCGGTGGTGTAGCCGGAGTCTTGTTGTCACTAGTTCATGGCCTTAACTTCATCAGATTAAGAGTTGAAGGCCCATTGCGTGACCGCGCTCGTAAATTAAATAAAATTTTATATCCGATTCTTTTCTTAGGTGAAGTAGTCTTTGCGGTCTTGGTATTCTTGCAAACTGACTTCTTTACCAAGAGATTTGCATCATCACTAATTATCACAGCCCTAATTGTTTTGTTCTCACTTCTAGGTTATTATGGAGTCCTAAAGAATAGAGAAGGCTGGAGCTTTGCTGGTAGTGGATTATCACTGAGTATGGTCATTGTTCTACTATTCAACGGACTATTCCCACGTGTTATGATTGCGACAAATCCAGCACACAGTATATTGATTAGCAATGCTGCTAATTCACATTACACCTTAGTCATTATGACCATCGTGGCATGTATCTTAGTTCCAATTGTTGCTATATACTTCATCTGGTCCTACTCCCTATTTACAAAGAGAATAAATCCAAGGGAAAATACGGTGAAATATTAATGATTGATAAGCGTTTATTTCGCTTACCAGGAACAAAGAAACTTCTATTAATGCTTGCAGGATTAACCCTTCTGCAAGCATTTGTTGTTTTATTCCAAGGTAAGTATTTAGCAGAAGCACTCGTAAATTCGTGGGAACAAAAGGCTTTTCAAACAATCATCTATCCGATGACTTTGTTTGCATTGGCCTTTATTTTGAGGCACCTTTTCAATTTGATTAATACTAAAATTGTTGAAAAATTTGCTAGTAAAACCGCTGAGGACATCAGATCAAAACTTCTAGACAAAGTCTATCAAGTTGGTCCTGAAATGATTTCCGATGAAGGAACTGGTAATTTGGTGACCTCTTCTCTTGATGGAATCGACTTAGTCGAAAACTACTTCAAACTGATTTTTACCAAATTGATGAATATGTCGATTATCCCACCAGTTCTATTGATTTATATTTATACGCAAAATATTGCTTCAGGAATAACCTTGACCATTATTGTTCCTTTAGTAATTCTCTTCATGATAATTTTGGGTCTCGCTGCACAAGCAAAAGCGGACGCCCAGTACAAACAATATACGATTTTATCCAACCACTTCTTAGATGCTTTAAGAGGTCTGCCCACGTTAAAAATGTTGGGTCTAAGTAAGCGCTATGCTAAAAATATTTACACCGTCAGCGACGAATATCGCCGTAGAACGATGAATACGTTGCGGATAGCTATTCTATCGACCTTTGCTCTAGATTGGCTGACAACCTTAGGAATTGCCATTCTAGCCGTATTCTTGGGCTTAGGACTAATCAACAATAGCTTCCCACTTTTCCCAGCACTAGTTACTTTGATATTGGCTCCTGAATATTTCTTGCCATTACGAGATTTTTCAAGTGATTATCACGCCACTTTGAATGGTAAAAATGCTTTAAACGCTATTTTTGAAATATTAGAACGTCCTAGTAAATCTAAAACGGAGCAATTATCTGATTTTACCTGGGATGAGAATTCGCAAATCGACATTAAGGATTTGAAATTCTCTTACACAGGCGTTGGCGATAGTGAAGTCAGCTTAGACATCGACCAATTAAACCTTTCCGGCTATCAAAGAATCGGTGTTATCGGTAAATCAGGTTCCGGAAAAACAACTTTGATCAGAACTATCGGTGGTTTCATCGTTCCTGATAAAGCTAAAATCAATTTGAATAATCAAGAACTCGACAATTTCAAACAAGCTAACTGGCAAAAGAAATTGACCTTCTTGCCACAATCGCCTTATTTATTCTCAGGCACACTGGCTGACAATATCGCTTTTTATCGTCCTAAAGCCAGTCTTGACGAAATCAAGAAAGCAGCCAATGAAGCTGGCTTAACAGCTTTTATCGACACTTTGGCTAACGGATATCAAACTCTTATCGGTGAAGGCGGACGTGGCATTTCTGGTGGTCAGCAACAAAGAATCATGTTAGCTCGTGCTTTTTTGGCTGACGACCGTCACGTTTTGATTTTTGATGAACCTACCGCTCACTTGGACATCGAAACCGAATACGCTTTAAAGAAACCAATGAAAAAACTCTTTAAAAATCATTTAGTTATTTTTGCGACGCATCGACTGCACTGGATCAAGGAAATGGATTACGTTGTCGTCATGGACAATGGTCAAATCGTTGAACAAGGTACGCCAAGCGATTTAAGCAAACATAACGGTGCCTTTACTAAATTAATCAAGAATATGCGAGGTGACAGACTATGAATTTCTTCAAGACTTTCAAGCATGACACTTGGGTCAAGCCTTATATCAAACGATACAAGGGACTCTTGCTCACCGCCCTATTTTTAGGATTAATGACATCATTTTGTGCCGCTGCTTTAATGTTTACTTCTGGCTACACAATTGATAAAGCGGCCACTCATCCGGTCAATATTTTATTGATTTACGTGCCAATCCTTTTAACCAGAGCTTTTGGTATTGGACGTCCAGTTTTCAAATATATCGAACGTCTTAAAAGCCACAATTGGGTTTTGCGCGTTACTTCAGATTTGAGAACCAGACTTTACAAAACGCTCGAAAGCGACGCTTCATTTTTTAATGAACATCACAAAACTGGCGATATCATGGGATTGCTTTCAGAAGATATCAGCCACTTGCAAAATCTTTATTTACGGACGATTTTTCCAAGCGTTATCTCATACTTATTGAGTATCATTGCTGCAATCGCCCTAGGTACTTTTAATCCATCGTTTGGCTTTTTCGTCTTTTTACTGCTATTTATCGAAGTCTTTATCGTGCCACTAGTTTCAGTCTCAATTGAAAGTGCCCGTCGTGCTTATCAAAAAGAAGTCAAAAGCGACCTCTATGTTCAATTGACTGACAATATTTTAGGCGCTGACGACTGGATTGTTTCCGGACGTAAAACTGATTTCCAAAACTTAACTACACAAAATGTTAAGAACCTTGATCAATCTAAAGCAAAATCGAAGGCTTTTCGTCGCAATCGTGACTTTGGTCTGCAACTAGTCTTTGTAGCTATCGTCGTTTGCTTTTTGATTTTTACTAACTTTACGATGACCAATAATCAGGAACAAGCTAATTTCGTCTCAGCGGTCGTCTTAGCGATTTTCCCACTATCCGATACAATTATCCCTGTCAGTCAAGGATTCGAGGAGTGGCCACTTTATAAGGACTCTATCATCCGTTTAAATACGCTTAAACCAGTTAAAAGCAACTTGCCAACTCAAGTCGATTTAAAGCCAGACGATTTTGAGAGTCTCGAATTGAAGCACGTTAGTTTTGAATACGATGTCGATTCGCCAGTTTTAATCAAAGACTTCTCTCAAAAAGTTACTAAAGGTGAAAAATTAGCTTTACTAGGGCCAAGCGGTATCGGTAAAACGACCATCTTACAATTGATTCTAGGCGACCTTTCACCACAAAAAGGACAAGTTAAGGTCAATGATCTAGACGTTGCTCAGATTCAAGACAATCGTGAAAAAATCTTCTCAGTATTGAATCAACAACCATTCTTATTCAATACGACTTTATTGAATAACGTTCGTTTAGGAAATGAGAAGAGAACTGATTCAGAAGTTAAAAAAGCGATTGAACGTGTTGGTTTAAAAGATTTGATTGAATCGCTGCCCGATAAATACAACACCATCGTCGGCGAAAACGGCTCAAGATTTTCTGGTGGCGAACAAGAAAGAATTGCCCTAGCAAGAATCCTGTTGCAAGATGCACCAGTCGTTTTGTTAGATGAACCTACAGTTGGCTTAGATCCAATCACGGAAAATAATCTATTAGCAACGATTTTTGATGTTTTACAAGACAAAACTATCATCTGGATTACTCACCATTTACAAGGCGTCAATCATGTCGACCACATTATCTTTATGAATAGCGACCAAATTGAAATGCAAGGCAATCCTAAAGAACTCTATCAAACTAACGCTCACTTCAAAGAGCTTTACAAAATGGATCAAGGCTTATAGGCGTTATAACGTTATATGAGAACATACAAAAAAAGAGTTTGGAACATAACATAACTTTTCATGCTTAAAACAAATAGCCCCTGGTAGTCAGAGTACAATTACCAGGAGCTATTTTAATTAACGTTCAAAAGCTGACCGCGTTACGATCCACTCTTTTTTTATTTGATTCGATTCAATAATCTTTTAACGACATTTTTTAAAGCTTTTTGGCTTTTACATACGGGCAATTTATTAATTTCATCAATTGCTTCTTGACTGTATTTTTGAGCGACCTGCTTTGCTTGTTCCAAATAACCATTGTCAACTACGATTTTCATGGCGCGATTGCCATCTTCAACTGTTAAATCGACCTTTGAAAGCAAGTTGATCAATTCTTTATCGCCAGCTTCAAGGCCTAAAATATATGGCAATGAATAAACGCCGTTTTTTAAATCTTCGTGAACTGGTTTGCCGGTCTGATTCGAGTTGCCAAAATCAAGAATATCATCGATTATTTGAAAGGCCATACCGATATTGTGACCGATATTTTTACAACGCTGAACTAGTTGCTCATCGCCTTCACTGACTACTGCCCCCATGGCAGCACTAAGGCCAAATAATTCAGCCGTCTTCCCCGAAATTTCTTTTAAATACATTGCTGTGGTCGATTTAACGTTGTAGTTAATCAACATTTGATCCAATTCACCTAATAAGATTTTTTTCATGCTCAAAGCATTTTCCAAAATATCGGTATTCTTTTTTAAGTGTTTGGAAATCAATTCAAAATACAACGTAAATAAATAATCGCCCGCGTAGATTGCATTTCTACGTCCATATTTCGTATGAATCGTTGGATGCGACCTACGCATTGGTGAATCATCAATCACATCATCGTGGATCAAAGTTGCCACGTGTAGGATTTCTAAAGAAGCTGCTAATGGTATCAAATCTTCATTTGAGCGCTTTTCTTTGCCAAAATCGCTGAACAATAGAAAGAATGCTGGGCGCAACATCTTCCCACCTGAAGTTAAATCTATAATCATTGAACTAATATCGAGATTGTTGATTTTGACCATTTTATGAATATAATCGGTCGTTTGATTCAATCTCTCCTCAAGTTGAGGATAACTTTTCCAAATTGAGTTCACCATAAAATATTTCTTACCCCTGTATCACTTTGTTGTCGTGCAAATTAATTCTATAATATAACCTATCAAATCCAAAGGACTGATTTTTGTGAAACCTTCTGTTTTTTTTGAGCTCGTTGAAATCAAGGCAAAAACTGCCAGTGTCTTCCCTTTTTTGATGGGAACGTTGTACTCATATTATCACTGGCACTCCATTAACGCTCTTGATTTGACCCTCTTCTTTGTTGCCATGTTCTTATTCAACATGGCTGTCGATATTAACGACAACTACTGGGACTATAAAAACGCCACCGGAAATGACAGCTTCAGACGAAAAACTAATGTCATCGGCGTCAATCATTTAAATATTCATTTGATTGGATTCTTAGACTTATCTTTTAGCGTGATAGCGGCTGTCATCGGTCTTTGGATCGTCTCGAGGACTGGTTTAGTTTTATTAGGCTTAGGATTGTTCTCATTTCTCGTTGGTTTTTGTTATGCTGGTGGACCTTGGCCCATCAATCGTGGACCTTTTGGTGAATTCTTCTCTGGTTTTACTATGGGTTACGTAATTTATTTAATCGCAATTTATATCAATGTCGTCAATAATCCGGTAGTCGTTTTGAATGCTAAGTTCTATGGCGATGCTTTGTTGTCATCGCTTTTGACCGTCTTTTCAATCTCTAATCTTTTGTTAGCCAACAATATTGCTGACCAAGAAGAAGATCTCAATTTGGGAAGAAAGACTCTAGTTTATTACTTAGGCAAAGCTAATTGTATTTTTATTTTGAAATCATTGTATGCTCTAGGATACTTGGCTTTAATTTGCTCAGTAATCTTAGGATTATTGCCAAAACTAATGTTATTGACTATTTTGATTACGCCGATAGTTTACAAAAATGCCAAAGCTTTCAGTAAGAATCCTATCAAAAAGAAAACTTTCCCTTTGATTATCAAAAATCTTTTACTGATTACTTTGACACAAACATTGACCTTTTTCTTAGGCGTTATATTTAATTTTTAACTTCATCAAGATCGAGGAATTTAGCAAATCCATACGTATCTTGAGCAATCATTAATTCTTCATTAGTTGGAATCGTATAAGCAGCAATCGTTGAATCATCAGTCGTAATTTTTGTTTCTTGGCCATGAAGCTTGTTCTTTTCATGGTCTATTTTTAGTCCCATGAATTCAAAGCCGCTTAAAACATCTTCTCTGACTTCGGCAGAGTTTTCGCCAACACCAGCTGTAAAGGCAATGGCATCGACGCCACCCATTTCAGCGATATAAGAACCAACGAATTTAATGATGCGGTTACGATACATCTCTAAAGCTAACTTAGCGCGTTGATTAGTATCCTCGTTAGCTTCGATGTCACGCATATCTGGCGAGATTCCAGATATTCCTAACAAACCTGATTTATGATTCAAGATATCGATCATTTCATTGATATCTGTAATTCCCAATTTCTTCATCAGATATGGCAAAATCGAGAAGTCGATGTCACCACTTCTTGAACTCATCATAATTCCTGCTAAAGGCGTGAATCCCATTGAAATATCATATGCTTTACCATTTTTGATGGCGCTGATTGAAGCTCCACTACCTAAGTGCAAAACAATCACATTTTTATCTTTGATGCCGCCATCGATAATGCTGTCTAGACGTTGGGCGATGTAACGGTGACTGGTTCCATGAGCGCCATAACGGCGAACGTGATACTTCTTGTAGTCTTCCAAGTCAACGCTGTATAAATAATTTACTTTTGGCATATTGACAAAAAACGATGTGTCAAAAACCGCCACTTGAATAGCCCTAGGTACCAATTTTCTGAAGACGTTGATGTAATATGCTTGGACCTTGTTGTGCAGTGGTGCATATTCTGACAGCGCTTCAATTTTTTTCAAGTTTTCTTCTGTCACGATTTCAGATTTTTTGAACTCTTCGCCACCGGCAACGACACGATGACCGAATGCCACAATATCTTCGAACCTCTGGATGATATTCATGTCTTTTAAGGCATCCAAAATTGACAAAACGGCGATCTCATTTGATTCGACAGCTTTTTCCTCTTCAATCTTCTTGCCATTATACTTCAACTTAAAGACTGCTTTAGGACTACCCAATCGATCGATCATTCCAGAAGCAATTGTTGTTTTTTCAGGCATTTCAAAAAGTTTCCACTTTAAGGTTGAACTACCTGCATTTATAGCCATAATCTTCATACAAAAACTCTCCTTTTTTGGTCTAGGTATTCTCTTCAAATAGCTTCATACCAACTTTACACTGGTTTGAAAAAATGCTACTCTTTAGTAACTATTATAAGTCTTTTTATGGGGGAATTCATTCGTGAAATTTTTAGATATGTTACGCAAAATTGATGAGAAACCTGAGCATTCATCAACACCCGCTCAAGAGTCTCCTAAAGAGGATGAAAATCCTAAGCAAAACGATAACAAAGCGCCCGAAAATGACACTGAAGTTGCTACTTCAGATGCTGATAAAAAGGAAAATCTACCAATGTCCGTTCATGACAAACGTTTAAACATTGAAGGACAGATGAATGACTTATCGCACCAATACGCACAACTTAGAAATGACTTAAAAACTAATCTTTTCACTGAAAAAGATGAATTCGAATCTAAAAAAGAAACTCTCGATAATTACCTTAAAACTCTCAAGCGCGATGAAAAAGAATCTAATGAAAAACTAGCCGACACTAAAGCTCAAAACGACGATGCCGCTAAAGAACACTTAGCAAGCGTTAATGCCGACCGTAAAGAACAAGAAGATAAGCTCCATGATTTACAAACTGATTTAGATGAATTAACTTCACAGATTGACGATAAGAGATCTAAGTTAGAATCTCTTCAAAACGACCTTGCCAAGAATGAAAAATCAGAAACTGACATGTCCACTTCCATCAAGGAAGAAAAGGATCTTCAAAAGATGCTTGCTCTAATGGAAGAACAAAAGAATTCCATCAATACTCTTTATGATCAAAGAAAGAACCTCAAGAGCCAAATCAACGACATCCAAGAAGAAATTACTAAGTTAAATGGAAACGCTGACGAACTTAATACTAATATTAGTGACGTAAATAAACAAATTAATAATTTTAAACAAAAAGCTAAAGAAATCGACGACAAAATGAAGAGCGACCACAATTACCGCATTGAGGCAATTGCTGGTTTAGAGAGACACATCAAGAGTCTCGGCGAAGAACATTCTAAAATCGATGGCGAATTAAAAGAAGTCAACGACAATATCGACTACATCACCAACTACATCAAAGAAGTCTTCCATTCTGCATACTTAGTTCGCGATGTCTATCTCGATAAGGACAAAGAATATTACGTAACGACTGATGAGTTTGATTCCGATACCGCTAAAAACGATATGTTCGGCATAATCAATTACTTAGAAACAAAATTGCAAAAGCCTGTAACCGTTGTCTCGACTTTTTATAGCAATCACGTTCATGAAATCATTGATGAAAAAACTAAAGCATCCCAATTGCCAATTCCTAATGTCATCAACTTGTTCGACCAACTTCAAGCAAGCTCCAATCCAACTGACAAAAAAGTTGCCATTCCAGAAAATCCTGGCTGGGTCACAAGAACTGACGTCGAATCACAAGATACTTTCATTTACGATCAAAAACAAACGCTTTTGATGACAGTCGAATATTTCGACAAAAAAATCGATCGTATCAACTATTACAAGAACGACCAAATCGTCAAAACTAATATTTACAATTCAGAAGGTCAATTGTCATCAACTCAAAACTTCAACAAGAAGAAAGAACTTTCTGAACAAAACTTTTATAGAACTGACAGTTCCATTGTCTTGACGGTTATTTTTGAAAAGAACAAGGCTGTTAGTTATCAATTGTTCGACAAGAATGGACTTTTGGAGCACGACTTCAATGAGAAATCTGAACTTATAACTTGGTGGTTAAAGAGCATTTCACCAAATACCGAAAATTCAGTCTTTGTTGGCAATAACTCCGACTTACTATTCCAGTTAATCTTAAGCGTGAATAGTATTTCGACTGACAATACTATTCGTCTTTTGCAAGATGTCGTTAAAAACATCGATAATGTTATTGCACTGCTTGATAAAAAGGACGATATTAAAGATATCTTCGTTCAAACTGACGATGATTTGCACGCCATTGAGAACAAGACAAACCGTGATATCAGTGTTAGTGTAATTAATACATCCAGCAATGGAATGTTATCTCTTCCAGAATCATTAAAAATTTAAACTAATTTTGGACACTCGCTCGAGTGTTTTTTTCTGACTACTGTGAAAGTTTACGAAAGTGAAGAAAACTATGAAGACTATATCTATTATCGTTCCCTGTTTCAACGAAGAAGAAACTATTAATATTTATTATGACGCTATGACTAAACTCAAAGAGAAAACCAACAAATTCAAGTTCGAATATTGGTTCGTTGATGATGGATCAAAGGATAAAACTTATTCCATCTTAAAGGAGTTACAAAAAGAACACAGTGATGAAGTGCACTTCATTTCGTTCTCACGTAATTTCGGTAAAGAATCAGCTTTATACGCTGGTTTAAACGAAGTAACTGGCGACTATACCGCCGTTATGGATGTTGACCTCCAAGATCCACCAGAAATGCTTCCACAAATGTTTGATATCCTTGAAGATGGGGAATATGACTGTGTTGGAACTGCTCGAATGGATCGTGAAGGTGAAAACAAAATCATTTCCTTCTTCTCAGAAGGGTTTTACAAATTAATCAATAAAATGTCGCAGACAAAAATTATTCCTGGTGCTAGAGACTATCGCCTGATGACTCGTCAAATGGTCGAGGCTATCAAGTCAATGACTGAATACAATCGTTTCTCAAAGGGGATTTTCAGTTGGGTCGGCTTTAAAACTAAGTACTTGCCTTATAAGAACCGTGAACGTTCTGCTGGTACGACTTCATGGAACTTTTGGAAATTATTCAAATATGCTATTACTGGTATCGTTGATTTTTCTGAGGGTCCATTGATGTTTGCTACTTGGATGGGAACTTTCTTCTCGATTACTTCAATTATCGCTATCATTGGTATCATTATTAGAAAAATAATCAATCCATTGAGCAGCGTCAACGGTTGGGCTTCTATCGTTTCAATCATCCTTTTGATTGGTGGGATTCAACTATTGAGTATTGGTATTTTAGGTGAATACATTGGAAAAATTTTCCTAGAAGTTAAAAAGCGCCCTATTTATATCGTTAAAGATAAAAAATAACAACAGAGTTCATCGCAACTTATTGATTAGATATCTTTCTAACTGAAATTGCGAATAAACTCTGTTTTTTTTATTTTTAATTGATTTTTAGATGAGCATTATCACATGATAAGCGATTTGCATTAAGATATAATGTATACGAATAGACCAAGGGATGGATTAAACAATGAACGTACGTGATCAACAAGCTGAAAATACAAAGAACGCAATTCTTAAAGTTGCAGCTCAAATGTTTCTTTCACAAGGCTACCAAGCTACTTCCACAAGAAAAATTGCTCAAGAATTAAACATTACGCAGCCTAACATGTACCATTATTACAAGAATAAGAAAGTTCTTTATATTAAGGCTATCGAGTACGCTGTCAGCGGTTTTAGCAAAAACTTGTTGAATGAGTATGAGCAAAATAAAAACCTGCCCTTTGAAGAACTATTATTAGTGATATCGCAATATATGATTGGTAATTTCAAAATCAATTATTTAATTATGAGAAACGATATTGAGAATTTCTTTACTGATGATGAGAAAAAAGATATCAGCAAGAATTGGGATGGAGGATATTACAAGGTCCTGTTCAATATCTTCCAATCCCATAAAAGCGAATTAAGATCAGACTTGGCCATACCGGTGCAAGTCGGAACTTTTTTAACAATGTTACTCCCTTACATTGAATATAACGATGCCAAAAGGAAGCGCAATATTGCTAACCTCAAAACAGTTATCAATATTTTCATCAATGGCGTTGAAAAAGAATAGGAGAATTATATGAATTTCATAACGCTTCTGGCATTAATGCTTTTCTTAACGCTATTTGTCAGCCACATTTTTAATCGACTGAAAGTCCCTGCTGTTGTAGGACAACTTTTACTCGGGGTCGTTTTGGGTAAGGGCGTGTTACACATTGTCAATCCATCACACGAAGTCCAATTATTCGCTGACATTGGGGTTATTTTGTTGATGTTTTTAGCTGGGCTTGAAAGCGACTTAAAATTGCTGAGAACTCACCTACTACCAAGTATTAATGTCGCTATCTTTGGCGTTATCTTACCAGTTGCCCTAACCTTAGGGACAGCTTTGATTTTTGGAATCAATTTAAAAGAAAGCATTTTTATGTCCGTTGTCTTTGCGGCAACATCAGTTTCAATTTCAGTTGAAGTCTTGAAGAGTCTCAATTACCTCTCAAGTACTTCCGGGACCGTCATTTTAGGGGCAGCTGTTGCTGACGATATTTTAGCTATTTCTATTTTGAGTATTATGTCAGGAACTTTGACAGGAAACTTTTCCATTAAGAAAATCCTTGTTTTAGTAGCAATGTGGATTTTCTTCGTTATCTTAGTTGTGGTCTTCTTCAAATGGGTCATCCCTCAATTAATGAAATTATCCGAATATATTCAAGCAACTCATGCGCAAACGATTTTTGCCCTAGTAATTTGTTTTATCATGGCTTACATTGCCGATGCAGTCCAATTAGATTCCGTTTTAGGAGCTTTTGTGGCAGGTATTGCCGTTTCTAACGCTAAAGATTATAATCCGCGTATCAACCAAAATATCGAAACTATCGGGTACGCAATCTTTATTCCCATCTTCTTTATCAGTATTGGTTTAAACCTTGAATTCGATACTTTCATTCGTGATTTCTGGTTAATCGTGCTCTTCACCGTTACAGGTGTAATTGGTAAATTGATTGGTGCTGGATTCGGAGCTCGAATATCTGGATTTGGTATCAAAGATTCTTACGTCATCGGTTCAGGGATGATTTCTCGTGGTGAAATGGCCTTGATCGTGGCCCAAGTTGGTTATGGTGCTCATTTACTTTCAGATGAATACTATTCAACAGTTATTATCAGTATCATTTTAATCACGATTATTGCCCCATTCTTCCTCAAACATTCAATTAGTAAGAATCCTTTATAGCTAATAGTTTCCACTAAACCTTTTTACGATATATAATGTTAGCGTAAACATCTAATTTCGAAACAAAAAGGAGAAGGTTGATTATGGCACATATTTTAATACTAGGCGCTGGCTATGGTGGTCTTAGAGCTGCACGTGATTTAGCTAAGAGTACCCCAGCGGGAACACAAATTGATTTAGTTGATAAAAACGAAAAACATGTCGAAAAGACAGCCCTACACACGATTGCTGCGGGAACAAATCGTGCTGATGCAGTAAGTTTCGACGTTCGTTCAGTTCTACCTTCAAATGTTAATTTCATCAAGGCAACTGTTTCTAAACTTGATTTAGATAATAAGACTGTGGAATTTTCTGATCACGATTCAATCATTTATGATTATATCGTTGTCGCTTTGGGCTTCCGTTCTGAAGACTTTGGACTTGAGGGCGCTAGTGAGAATGCTTTGATCCTCCAAGACCTTGAAACAGCCCAAAATATTTATAAAAAGATAAACGAGAATATTGCTAATTACAAGAAATCACAAGACCCAGCAGACTTGAACATCATCGTTTGTGGTGCAGGCTTTACTGGCGTTGAAGTTTTAGGTGAATTAGTCGATACCGTTAAGATTCTTAAAGCAAAATATGAAGTTCCCGAAATTAAAGTTACTTGCCTTGAAATGGCAACTAGAATTCTACCAATGTTTGATGAAAACTTGGCAACTTATGCCGTTGACTACTTAGATAGAAATGGCATTAAATTGATTACAGGTGCGAAGATTACAAAGATTGAAAAACAAGCTGTCATTTATATGGATGGAGACACTCAAAAGAGCGTTGCCGGAAGTACTATTATCTGGACTGTTGGTGTCAGTGGCTCTGATGTTATCAAAGATTCTGGCATGGACGCTAAGAGAAATAGAGTTATGACAACTGAGTTCCTTAACCTCGAAGATCACCCTGAAGCTTACTTCATTGGTGATGACTCAGCTATCATCCCTAAGGGTGAAGAACGTCCATATCCAACAACTGGTCAACTAGCAACTTCTGAAGGTGCTGGTGCAGCCTTTAATATCGCTGCTGCCTTAAATGGCCAAGATTTGAAACCATATACTTACCACTCAATGGGTACCGTTGCCTCATTAGGTCAAAATCACGGTATCGCTGAAATCACTGATAAGAGCCTTAAATTCAAAGGTCCATTTGCTTCACTACTCAAGCACTTGTCAGCTGATCGTGGAATTATGGAAATTGCTGGTATCAAGACAGCTGTTAAGAAAGGTACTATCTAAATCTTTTGGCTGTTCGTCAAATTAAGTTGATGGCAGTTTACATAAGCAGTTAGATCATAATTGGTCTAGCTGTTTTTTATTTGGCTGACGAGCTTGCTCGGAGCCAAAAAATTTGAAGATTGATACGCTTA